>JBJFGR010000031.1:0-3887 GCA_051892875.1 Succinivibrionaceae bacterium | reverse complement strand
TATTAACAATTTGTATAATTTTATAGTTTTTTATAGATCCTAATTAGCGGAAAAATATGGAATGTTTTTCTGGATGATTTATTTTGTTTTAAAGATTTAAAATGAAATTAAAAATCATTTTCATATTGATTTTCTTATAAAAGGTTTTATAATTTGAAAATAATTTGCAAATTATGAGTATTTAACTATGCGATCATCATATAAAACGCGTCAAAAAGAAGAATTGTTAGAGTATTTAGCTAGTATACCTGGTAAACATGTTACAGTTGCAGATATAGTTTTATATTTTAATCAAAGAAATATTGATATAAGTACAACAACTGTTTATCGAAATCTTGAATCATTAGTAGATGAAGGTTTAGTAAATAAATATCAATTTGATAGAAATACTTGTGCGTGTTTTGAATTCATAAATAAAGCCGAACATTGTCATTTACCTAAATGTTTTCACTGTAAATGTTCTGTTTGCGGTAATTTATTTCATATTGAAAGTTCATATTTTAAAAATATTGCTAAAGATATATTATCAAAATATGATTTTGAAATAGATCCTCAACGTACAGTGTTTTATGGTACCTGTAAAAAATGTAGTAAGAAGGATAATCATGAATCTAATAAATAAATTTATTAAAGCGACACTATTTTTTATTTTTTTTAATGCAATGTTTCAATCATCTGTTTTTGCAGAACCTATAAAAGTTGTGGCGACTGTGTATCCTTTTTACAATTGGACTCAAAATTTAATAAAAGGTACTGAAAATCATTTTAATATTTCTTTATTAAATGACAAAGGAATGGATATTCATAATTATCAGCCTACAATAAAAGATTTTGCTTCAATTACAGATAGTGATATTACAATATATATAGGTGGAACTAGTGATGAATGGATTAGTGATGTTTTAAAGAATAATGGCATTAAAAATAAAATATTGATAAAAGGTTTTTCTGTTATTCCTGATTTAATAGAAGAAGCATCACATGAGGATCATGATGAATCTCATAATACAGATTTAAGTAAGATGCAATTATTAATCCAGCCAAAAATTCATCGTCATTCACAATTAAAGGAATACGATGAACATATTTGGATGTCTTTAAAAAATGCAAAAATAATGGTTAAAGAAATTAGTAAAGCTTTAGTGAATTCAACAGATAATGTTCAGATACGAGAAAAAATTAATAGTAATAGAAAAGAATATATAAAAAAATTAAATAAATTAGAAAAAAAATATAGTTCATTTTTTAAAAAGTTAAGTGCACAAAATGTTTCAATAATATTAGCTGATAATATGCCTTTTAATTATTTATTTAGAGAATATAACGTTCCATATGTCTCTGCTTTTGAAAATTGTGAATCTCAAAATACAGTAAATTTTCAAGTGATAACAAGATTAGCTGAAGCTTATAAGAATTCAAATTCAAAGGCTATATTTATATTAAAAGGTAGTTCATTTGACTTACCTAATGCCGTATTTAATTCTATTGATACATCTGGTTATATTTATATTTTAGATTCTATGCAGGGTAATGATAAAAAATACAATATAGATTCTTACATAGAAGTAATGCAACAAAATTTAACGGAGATGAAAAAGGTATTACAATGAATATTATTGAATGCCAGGAATTATCACTTGGTTATGGGGTAATACCTTTATTTGAAAAATTAAATTTTTCAGTTAAAAAGGGGGCTTTTGTTTGTATTATAGGAGCAAATGGTTCTGGAAAATCTTCTTTATTGAGATCAATAATAGGTGTTAAAAAACCTTTGTCAGGAAGTATATCAATAGATAGTTCTGTAAAAAATATAGGATATCTTCAGCAACAAGGAAAATTAAATCCAGTTTTTCCAGCAACTGTTTGGGAGATTGTATTATCAAGCTGTTGTACAACCAAAGGTGAAGAATATTCTAAATTTTTTTTCTTAAAAAATATATTTTCTTCTGCAAAAAAAAATAAAGCACTTCATTATTTAGAAAAGATGAATTTGCTTCCCTATAAAAACAAGTGTTTTAAAGATTTATCAGGTGGATTACAACAAAGAGTTTTGCTAGCTAGAGCTTTGTGTATGGAATCTCCTATTTTATGTTTAGATGAACCAATTGGTGGTTTAGACCCAATTTCAAGAGAAAGTATGTATAGTGAAATATCACAAATTAATAAAAATGGAACTACAGTCTTAATGGTATCTCATGATATTCCAAAAGCTTTTGAATATGCTACAGATGTTCTTGTTGTTGCAAAAAAATGCTTATATTTACCAGTTAGTGAATTTTTAAACAGTTCAATAGGAAAGAGTTTTATTGAGGTTCATAATACACAGTTATGCTAAATGAAATTATTACATACTTACAATATCCTTTCGTTATAAAAGCAATTATTGTTGTTTTATTGGTGGCTATTTCGGCATCATTAATTGGAGTGTCTCTTGTATTAAGGCATTTGTCTTTTATAGGTGATGGTTTGGCACATGTGGCATTTGGTGCGTACTGTGTAGCTACTGTTATGAGTTTTACAAGTTCAAGCAATATATATATTGTTTTGCCTGTTACAATTCTTGCTGCAATGATTTTAGTTTCTATTAAACCCAAAACAGCTGCAAAATCAGATTCTGCTTTAGCTATACTTTCTGTTTCTATGTTGTCTATTGGTTATTTAGCATTGCATATATTTGCACCTAATGCAAATATAGGAGGTGATGTATGTGCAACATTGTTTGGTTCAACTCTTGTGTTAACAATGTCAATGCAAGATGTTATATTTTCAAGTGTTCTAGCTTTGTTATTAATTCTATTTTTTATAATAAACTATCAAAAAATATTTTTAATAACATTTGATGAAAATTTTGCTATAGCAGATGGTATAAATATAAAATTATTTAATTTGATTTTATCTTGTGTTATAGGAATTGTTATAGTAATTGCTATGAAGTTAGTAGGTGCTTTGTTAATTTCTGCACTAATAGTTTTTCCAGCTGTTACTGCATTGAATATAGGTAGAAGCTTTTTTCAAGTGTCTATTATTTCTGTTATTTCTGCGTTACTTGGTTCAATATTGGGATTTGTATGCTCTATAGGTTTAAATTTACCAATTGGTGCAACAATAGTAATTTCCAATCTTTTATTATATATAATTTCATTAGTTGTTAAATTAAGAGATTAAATTAAAAAATGGCTCTTTATGCATAGTTGTGGGTTGAAATTGAGAGCTATGCACCTATGAGTCTTTATTTATACCATTCTCATTATTTTATTTCCTCTGTTGGATAATGAAATTTCTATATTCGACAACGACAAGATGTTTTAACCACACATATGCATGATGACTCTAAAACATTAAATTATTTAATAATTGACAGAAGAGTGTGGAAAATAGATTAAGTCTATAATATCCTCTGAATCAATGTTATTGATATTCTATAAAACCTTTGTTGTTTTATAGTTTTTATTAATTTCAGAATTAAAAAAAGAGGTCCCAAAGGAACCTCAATAAAATAACTAACAATAAGGAGACAATAAAACGAATAATAAAAACATAATATTGTTTCATTGCTATAATACTACTTTTTTTTATTATGTCAACTTTTAACCTATTTTTTTATTATTTTATTTTTAAATATTAAAAAAATTTTTGTTTTATATTATTTATAGTGAGAGGGTGAGTTATTTTATTTGAGGCTTTTAGGGGCGTTTTTTGAAAATGAACTAAGAAAGTCAGAACTATTTATCTATTTTTAAGGCTCTTCATGCATAGTTATGGGTAAAAATAGAGAATTTTACACTATTTAATGCTATTTTATAGGGTGAAACACTATAAATCTTTATATTTTAAACTTTATCTTTGTATTTTTTTATTTTTTTATAATTTTTAAAAATATTTATTGA
>JBJFGR010000030.1:0-19998 GCA_051892875.1 Succinivibrionaceae bacterium | reverse complement strand
ACTCTTGTTTTTACTGGAACATTTTCAAATAAATATTTTATGTCCTCATCTCTTAAACGTATACAACCATGACTGACTCTTAACCCAATCCCAAAGTTTGCATTAGTACCATGAATAGCATAAAGTCTACCTACGTAAAGAGCATATAATCCCATAGGATTATCTTTACCAGCAGGAACAACAGCTGGAAGAATTTCGCCTTGAGCTGCATATTCTGCTCTAGTTGCAGCTGTTGGTGTCCATGTTGGCCCATCTTTCTTACGCTCTACTTTTGTAACCCAATCAACTGGAGTATCCTTACCTAATTGACCAATACCAATAGGTAATACATCCACAAGTCCATCATGATAATAATAAAGTCTCATTTCAGCACTATTTATGATAATACCTTCATGCACTGTATCTGGTAATATTAATTGATGAGGTATAATTAACTTCGTACCAGGTGTAGGTGAATAAGGATCTACCTTAGGATTCGCCTCTAACATATTACTTAACCCCATTTGATACTTTGCAGCTATTGCTTCCAAAGATGTATTTCCACCAGGTACAGTAACTATATCTAATTCACCAACTAATCTACTTCCATCTACAGGCACTTTATACGTAATAGCATGAGTATAAGTTGTACAGAGTAATAAACAAACACTTACAATATATTTAAAAAAACTCATAAAATAACCCAATATTATCTAAGTGCAAAATTTTCTAAAACGCCCAAGCAATTTAATGCTTGACCACGACGCGCATTATCCATTACTGCTATTAAAGTGAATTTTTTTGGATTATGCTTATCTTGTCTAATTCTTGATACTATAATCTTATCTTCATTTACACCAAACTTTGCAGGAGTTACTTCTTCGTCATCAATAACTTCTATAACACCAGTATCTTCTAACACTTGAATGAAATCATTAATTGAAATATCTTGATTAACCATCACAGTCAATGTTGTTGTATGACCATAAAACACTGGTACTAACATTGAGGTATAAGAAATGGTATCAACTTTATCACCTATAACTTTTGATAATTGATTTAAAACTTCATTTTCATGAGAAGTGGAACCATCTGCCATTACTTCCCCAATAGCTGTATGTATATTAAATGCCATTTGAGAACTAAATAATCTCGGTTGAATATCGTGCATATTTAAGAGAGCTATGGTTTCTCTTCCTAATTCTGCTGTACCATCTTCACCTAAACCAGAAGCAGCTTCCATTACATTGATAATAGCATCATTTAATCCAAAATTATCTATTATAGGTTTTAAAATAAAAGATAACATTGTAGCAACAGATCCCATTGGAATTATATGCTTATCTAAAAAAGCATCTTCTAGTTCTCTTTTATTAAAGCCATCAATGTAAATATAAGAATTATTGTTTTGTAAGGATAAATTATTACTTATATCAATGATTAAAGCATTTTCCTTTCTAGCCTTTGCTATAACTTTCGGAGCATCGGCAGTATTACCAATAACTAGTAATATGTTAGCTTCACTATAATCAAAATTATCAGGATGTTGAATTAAATAATTTCTGCCTAAAATAGATGTTGCTTCATAATCTTCGTATTTATATGAAAGAGGAAAAATTTCTTCTATTGGCAAAGATTTATTTTCCATTGCTTCAAATAAAGCTTTACTAATATCTGTATTAAAACCTAAAATCGCTAACTTAATTTGGGACATTTTTTAACATCTCTTATATTCTATTAAACAAAAAAACCTAGTTCATGTAATTTTTGAGCTAATAAAGAATTCGTTATCCCTTTTATAGAAATACTACTTAATTCTCTACGCTCTTCATAATTTTTACGCATATTATCAAAACTTTCCCCATCTTTAAACCAGGTCTTAAAGATTTCACTATCCCTATTTACATCGTAAACTAAATTAACAATTCTACGTAAAACCGATTGATCAAAAGTATCAGATATAGTTAATTCTCTTATTGGGCTTTGCTTTAATAATGACGCAAAAGATATTTTATCATTTTGACCAAATTTGTTGCATAAAAACTCATAAAGCATATAAGTACCACGACATTTTGCTTCATAGGCATATCCTGCAATATGAGGGGTTGCAATATCAGCATACTTTATAAGTTCCTTACAATTTATATTCGGTTCTCCTTCCCATACATCTTTAATTAAATGAACATTAGGGTTACTCTTCAAAGTGTCTAACAAATCTAAGTCTGATATAACTTCCCCTCTACTAGCATTTATTATAAATTTAGGATGTGCAGTAGTTGCTGTTACCCCAAAAGCATTTAGAGTATTTTTAGACATCATATGATATGTGGGATAATCAGATTCTACTGTCAATGGTACATGAAATGTTAAAATATCCGCTTTTAATGTTTCTTCAAATGAAACATACTGCATTCCTACAGTAGAACAACCTTCTCTATAAGGATCACAAGATAAAATATTCATACCTAAAGCATTACATCTTTTTGCAACTTCTGAACCTGTACATCCGTCACCAATAATCCCTATACTTAATTTTGATAAATCTAAATGATATTTATTACCTAAAAACAAAAGAGATGATAATACATATTCCCCTACGCTGATTTTATTACAACCTTGTGAATTAGTATAAGAAATCCCTTTTTTATAAAGATAATCAATATCTATATGGTCAAATCCTGCTGTAGCAGTTCCTACTACACATAATTTATTTGCTTTACTTAATAATTTAGGATTTACCTTAGTAATGGAACGAACCATTAGTATATCAACATCAATTAAATCTTCTGGAACTATGTATCTACCATGCTTTAAAACTACATTACCAAATTGACTAAAAAGATATTCTGCATAAGGCATATTCTCATCAGCTAATATTTTCATTTTTTTGCACCATAAAGATTAATAATTTTCTATCTGCATTATACCAAATATAAGGTTATATAAGAATTTCTTCTTATTTTTTTTAAAAATTATTATGTTATAATTAATAAAACTTTATAGTGGGACTTGTGATGAAAATTTACCTAATTGCAGTTGGCACAAAGATGCCAAACTTTGTTGAAGAAGGATTCAAAGAATATTCAAAAAGATTTCCAAAGGATGTATCATTAGAATTAATTGAAATTCCAGCTGGAAAACGAGGAAAAAACGCTGATATAGAGCGTATAACTAATCATGAAGGAGAACTAATGATACAAGCTATTCCCAAAGGTGCTTTGGTTGTAACATTAGATATTCCAGGTAAAATGTATAATACCCTCGAGTTAGCTCAAGAATTAGCTAGTTGGAAAATGAGTGGTAGAGATGTAGCTCTTTTAGTAGGCGGTCCAGAAGGGTTGGCACCTGCATGTAAAAAACTAGCAGAAAAAAGTTGGTCTCTATCTCCTCTAACGCTACCTCACCCAATAGTAAGAATTGTCATAGCTGAAAGTCTCTATAGAGCATGGAGTATAACAGCTAATCATCCATATCATAGAGAATAATCATATATGCGATATCAATTTGATAAATATCCAAAAATTCGATTTGATAACAAAGAAAAAAATGTATTTACTAGACGATTAAGTGTTGCAACTTTAGGGATGTTGTGTTTGGTTATTATTCTTGGAATCAATCTTTACATTCTTCAAGTAGTGCGTTACGATAACTACAAAACAAGGTCTAATGATAATAGAATAAAAGTAGTTCCTTTATCACCTCCAAGAGGATTAATCTACGATAGAAATCATTACATCTTAGCAGATAACACCCCTCTATTTACATTAGAAATTATTCCTGAAGAATCCAATAATCTTCGAAATGATATTAAAGGATTAAGAGATCTTCTTGATTTAGATATGGAAGATAGTGATATAGATTCTATAATCGAACATACTAAATATAAAAGAAAATTTATACCTTCTGTTATTTATGAAAACTTAAGCGAGCTACAAGTCTCTAAATTTGCTGTTTACCAATACCAATTTCCCGCCTCCAGAATTGAAGCTAAATTAAAGCGCCATTATCCATTGAATGATACCTTAACTCATGCTTTAGGTTATGTTGCTAGAATCAACAAAGATGATATAGAACAATTAACTCAAAATAATTTAATCAACAACTATGCAGCAACTAACGATATAGGAAAACAAGGAATAGAAAAGTATTATGAAAATATACTCCATGGTACTAGTGGTTATAAAGAAGTAGAAGTAGATTCTAGAGGACGTATATTAAGAACATTAAATGTTGAACCACCTATACCTGGTAAAGATATCACAATGACTATTGATATTCGATTGCAACTAAAAGCTCAAGAATTATTAAAAGGTCTACGTGGGGCTATATTAATGATAAATCCTAAAAATGGAGAAATATTAGCCTTCTTTTCATCTCCTAGTTACAACCCAAATCCTTTTGTTAGAGGTATAAAAAGCAAAGAATATGCAGCTTTACTACACAACCCTAATAAGCCATTAATAAATAGAGTTACTCAAGGTGGTTATTCTCCTGCATCTACAGTTAAACCTCTTATGTTGATTATGGGATTAAATGAAGAATTAATATCACCACAAACTCGCTTCTTTGGAGCTCCATTCTATCAACTGCCAGGTTCAACTCACAAATTTAGAGATTGGCGTAAATGGGGACACGGTTGGATGGATATCTATCGTGCTGTTGAAATTTCAGCTGACACTTTTTTTTATGACCTAGCATATAGAGCTGGTATTGATAAAATTAATGCATATATGTCAAAATTTGGAATGGGACAAAAAACTGGCATAGATATCTATGAAGAATCAATTGCTAATCTACCATCAAAATCCTGGAAAAAGAAAAAATATAAACAAGACTGGGTACCAGGTGATACTGTATCGATTGGGATAGGTCAAGGATATTGGACAACTACATTGATACAGTTAGTCAAAGCTCATGCCATTCTTACTCAAAACGGGAAAAATGTTATACCTCATTTATTTAAAACTGCTCACGATCCAACAGGAACTCTATTAGATATGAGTTTTGATATTCCAAACGAACAAGTCGTTAATGTAATAAATAACAACTTTTGGCAATACTCTAGAGCCGGAATGTGTCGAGTTATCAATGGTAATGAGGGTACTGGAAGAAGAGCATTTACAGGAACTTCTTACACAGCATGCGGTAAAAGTGGTACTGCTCAAGTTGTAGGTATAAAACAAGATGCAAAATATAATGCAGCTTCACTAAAAGAAGAACATCGTGATAATGCCTTGTTTATTGCTTTCGCTCCAGATACAGATCCTGAAGTTTTAGTAGGTGTTATTGGTGAAAATTTAGGAGGAGGTAGTTCTAAAGCAGCTCCTATCACAAGAGCTTTGCTTGATGATTACTTCAAATATAAGAACTCACCACCACCAACGCACAAAGATATTGAAAAAATAGTTAATGAATTTAAACACCCTGAATCGGTACAAAAAAATGAATAACAGCAATGATAGCAACTATTATGAAGGTATCTATCCTCATAAAAAAAAGAATATTATTCAAAGCCTTCATATAGATATTCCATTATTATTTGGACTTTTTTTAGCTCTAGGTCTTAGCTTATTCGTCTTATACAGTGCAAGCGGTCAACATTATGAAATGCTTATTAAGCAAATTCTTAGAACTATTTTAAGTTTTGTTTTTATGCTAGTTATTGCTCAAATCAATCCTAAATTCTTAGAAAGAGGTGCTTGGCTATTTTTTATAATATGTATTTTATTATTGTTAGGTGTAACTTTTTTTGGGGAAATAAGTAAAGGGGCAAGAAGATGGCTGAATATTGGATTTATGAGAATTCAGCCTTCTGAATTTTTAAAAATTACGATGCCAATTATGATTTCTTCTTTTATCGCAAAAGAAGCAATTCCTCCAAAGTTTTTTAGGACTTTAGGCGCGATATTACTCGTTTGCATCCCAACTATAATGATTGCCAAACAACCAGATCTAGGTACAGCTATTTTGGTATCAACGTCTGGATTATTTGTAATATTTTTAGGAGGACTGAGCTGGTGGTGGATAATTTTGGGATTAATATCTGTTGCTTCTTTATTCCCTATTATGTGGTTCTACCTAATGCACGATTACCAAAAACAAAGAATTTTAACATTTTTAAACCCCGAAAACGACCCTTTATCAACTGGTTACCATATTATTCAGTCAAAAATTGCCATTGGTTCAGGGGGACTTTTAGGTAAGGGGTGGCTTCATGGCACCCAATCTCAATTAGACTTTTTACCAGAACCTCATACTGACTTTATTTTTGCAGTATTAGCTGAAGAACTTGGATTTATGGGATTTTTAGTTTTAATATCGCTTTACTTATATATAATATTTAGATGCCTCTATATTTCAATACAAGCCTCAAATACTTTTGAAAGACTTCTTGGTGGTTCGATTTCATTAACATTTTTCTTTTACATATTTGTAAATATTGGAATGGTTAGTGGGCTTTTGCCTGTTGTTGGAGTACCTCTTCCTCTTATAAGTTTTGGAGGAACATCCATGGTAACACTATCCGCTGGTTTTGGAATAATTATGGCTATAAAATCATATAATAAAGAAAAGAAACATCAGAGAAATTATTATTAAGGGATAACAATTATGAAAAATAACAAGTATTGCTTTGGCAAAACATTATTGTTTATTAGTATTATACTATCTTTATATGGTTGTAGCTCTAATACAGAGGGGCAAGAAACCACACTCTTAGTAGAAAATAATCAAGTTCAAAAATCTGACAGTCAAAATAATCTAGAGATTACTCCTGAAAACACAAAAAACATTTCTATAAATGATTTACAAACTCTTCAAGAATTATCAAAAATTACTGAAAACGTTACAATTGAAGATCTAATTAATGGCTATCATGAAGCAAAACTTCAAGAATCTATCATAAAAGCAATGAACACTCCTGGCGAAGCTAGACCATGGTACGAATATAGAAAAATTTTTATAACTGATAAAAGAATTAAAGAAGGGGTTAATTTCTATAATCAAAATAAAGAAACTTTAGAAAAAGTTGCTCAAATTTATCAAGTAAGACCTGAACTTATTGTGGCTATCATTGGTGTAGAAACTTTTTACGGTAAATTTATGGGAAATTATAAAGTTTTAGATGCTTTATACACTCTAGGTTTTCATTATCCTAAACGTGCTGCTTATTTTAGCAAAGAATTTGCGAACTTTATTAGTTTAGCAAAAAAACAACAATGGAATTACGATGACATTAAAGGTTCCTACGCAGGTGCGATGGGGATGGGACAATTTATGCCTTGGAGCTATATAAGATGGGCTCAGGATTTTGATAATGATGGATTAATTGATTTATTCCATAATAAAAATGATGCTATCGCTAGTGTTGCAAATTACTTTAAAGAACATTCATATGACAATTCTGATAATCTTGTTGTTACAAAAGTAAAAGTAAGTAATACTGAATTAGCTAATAAACAAATAACTATAGGTCTAGAACTTGAGAAAACTGTAGATACATTAAAAAAGAATGGTATATTATTTGAAATAGATGTACCAAAAGATAAAAGATGCCGATTATTCCGTTTAGAAACAGCAAAAAATGAATTTACATATTACGTCGGTTTCCAAAATTTCTATGCTATAACAACATATAATCGTAGTCCTCTTTATGCTATGGTGGTTAATGAATTAAGTCAGACAATTAAATACAATATAGAACATCCACGGACCGATAATAAAAAAGAATCATCAATACATAAGAAAAAGAAGAAAATGAAAAATAAAAAATAAGAAATAAGAAATAAGAAATAAAAAACAAAATCAAAAATAAAAATAAAAACAAAAATAATGCTTTTGAAATCAAAATCCACCACAGTGGATTTTTTATCCACAATTAAATATTAATCTTTCTAATAAGTTTTACAAGCAACCTTATTTCTAAATTTTGTCACAGTTAACATTTTTAAAAACAACTGCATTATAATTGTGATCGGTTTATATCATTGTTTGCATAAGTCTTTATGCTTAAACAATTATAAGTAAAATATTAATGTAAATAATCGTATATTCATAAACATGAGAGTTTGATATGTATTCATTTGTGGCAAAACAACCTATTTTAAATACAAAAAAGAAAACCGTTGCGTATGAATTATTATTCAGAAATGGTTTAACAAATGCATATCCTAAAGGTATATCCTCAATAGAAGCTACTGCATCAATAATAACTGAACAGTTTTTAAGTCATCCTATTGAAAAGCTCGTTGGTGACTGCTTATGCTTTATAAATTTTCCATATTCTCTCATTGTTGAAAATTTAGTAGATTTTTTACCAATAGATCAAGTTGTAATAGAAATACTAGAGGATTGTGAACCTAACGATACTCTGTTAGCTTCAGTTAAGGAATTAAAGAAAAAAGGGTTTAAAATCGCCCTAGATGACTTTACCATGGATGATTCATGGGGAAAATTTTTACCATACATCGATATTATAAAATTTGATTTCAGAGCTTATCCTCTTGAATATATTGTAAACTTCATCAAGAATAATTCTCAATATAAGATTAAATATTTAGCTGAAAAAATTGAAACAAATGACGAATTCATTTTTGCAACGAATTTGGGTTTTTCACTATTCCAAGGGTACTTCTTTAGTAAACCTGAAATAGTCCAAAACAAAGCTCTTTCACAAAACCAAATTGCTGTATTTCAACTTTTAAAAGAAGTTAATACTGTGGGCGAAATTAACTTTGATAAAATTGAAATATTGTTAAAACGAGATTTATCCTTAGCTTATAAATTATTACGTTACGTGAACAATGTTCGCTATGGTTTTAGTAACCCGATAACATCATTCCGTAATGCAGCTGTATATCTAGGTCAAAAAGAGTTGCGCCGTTTTGTAGCATTAATTTCTGCAACATCCCTTGGTAATGACACTCCTTCTGAGCTATATCAACTGTCATTAACTAGAGCTCATTTTTGTGAATTATTGTCGAAGTTAAGAAAAGGACATACAGATCCTCAAGAAGCTTTTTTATGTGGCTTATTCTCTTTACTAGAACCAATAATGGAACGTCCTTTAGTTGAAACACTTAAAGAAATGCCAATAGCTGATGATATAAAACAAGCTCTTCTAGCAAATAAGGGAGAATTAGCTTTTTATTTAAACTTTGTAAAAGATTATGAATCCTTAAACTTTGCAATAGTAAAAAAACGTGCTGCAATGATGAATATGAAGGAATCTGATGCAATTAAGATATATCAAGATTCAGTTGAATGGGCAACAGCTATTCTAAAAAATAATGAATAATGCAAACAAAACTGAATATCAATTTAATCCGATTACAATTATTCGAACTAAAACAGTTAAAATATTGTATAATAAACTCACTTTTTTAGATTACTATTTGAGTTAATTTCATAGGTTCATAAATTATTTTATGAATGTTGTTTATACTGTTTTTTAGATTGGACTAAATATATGTCAGTCATACTTGAGCAATACAATCCTCACGATATCGAACCAAAAGTTCAAAATTATTGGAATACCAACCATACTTTTAAGGCAACAGAAGATTCTTCAAAAGAAAAATTTTACTGCTTATCTATGTTCCCATACCCTTCTGGTCGTTTACATATGGGGCATGTTCGTAATTACACAATTGGTGATGTTATAGCTCGTTACCAAAGATTAAATGGCAAAGCGGTAATGCAACCTATCGGATGGGACTCTTTTGGTCTTCCTGCTGAAAACGCAGCTATCAAAAATAAGACAGCACCTGCAAAATGGACATACGAAAATATAAACTATATGAAAGGGCAATTGAAAATGCTCGGTCTATCTTACGACTGGGATCGTGAAATAGCCACTTGTAAACCTGAATACTATAAATGGGAACAATGGTTTTTTACAGAATTATATAAAAAAGGTTTAGTTTATAAAAAAACTTCTACGGTAAATTGGTGCCCAAACGATCAAACAGTTCTTGCGAATGAACAAGTACAAGACGGAAAATGCTGGAGATGTGACGCTCCTGTTGAAATTAAAGAAATACCACAATGGTTCTTAAAAATTACTGATTACGCTGAAGAATTATTAAATGATCTTGATACCTTAGATGGTTGGCCTGAAATGGTTAAAACCATGCAAAGGAATTGGATTGGACGTTCTGAAGGTTTAACAATCACATTTAAATTAAAAGATAGAAATGACTCATTAGATATATATACTACACGCCCTGATACATTTATGGGTGTTACATATGTAGCTATTGCTGCTTTACATCCTTTAGCAAAAGAAGTTGCTAAAAACAATCCAGAATTAGCATCTTTTATCGATGAATGTAAAAACTTAAAAGTTGCCGAAGCAGATATTGCAACAATGGATAAAAAAGGAATGGCTACAGGCTTATATGCTATTCATCCATTGAATGGTCGTGAAGTACCTATTATGGTTGCAAACTTTGTACTGATGGACTACGGTACAGGTGCTGTAATGGCTGTACCAGCTCATGATCAACGTGACTACGAATTCGCAACAAAATACAATCTTGATATCATTCCTGTAATAAAACCTGCAGATGGCTCTGAATTAGATGTATCAAAAGCAGCTTACACTGAAAAAGGTATAACATTTAATAGTGGAAAATTTGATGGATTAGACTTCAAAGGTGCTTTTGAAGCAATCTGTAAAGAACTTGAAACCACAAAGCAAGGTCACCGCACTGTAAACTATCGTCTAAGAGATTGGGGGGTATCACGTCAACGTTACTGGGGTGCTCCAATTCCTATGATCAACACAAAAAATAATGAAGTTATTCCAGCAACTGAATTCCCTGTATTATTACCAGAAGACGTAGTAATGAATGGTGTTCAAAGTCCTATTAAAGCAGATAAAGAATGGGCAAAAGTTACAATTAATGGTGAAGAAGCTTACAGAGAAACAGATACTTTTGATACATTTATGGAATCATCATGGTATTATGCTAGATACTGTTGCCCTGACTATAAGGAAGGCATGTTAGATCCAAAGAGAACAAATTTCTGGTTACCTGTTGATCAATATGTTGGTGGTATTGAACACGCTTGCATGCATTTATTATACGCTCGTTTCTTCCACAAGCTTCTTCGTGATGCAGGAATGGTTAATAGCGATGAACCATTTAAGAAATTATTATGTCAAGGCATGGTTTTAGCTGATGCTTTCTACTATATTGATGCAAATGGTGGTAAAGTTTGGGTTAGTCCTCTTGATGCTATTGTTACAAAAGATGACAAAGGCAACATTGCCAGTGCTGTAGATAAAGAAGGTCATACTTTGGTGCATGCAGGAATGACCAAAATGAGTAAATCTAAAAATAATGGTATCGACCCTCAACGCATGGTTGAAGAATATGGTGCTGATACTATTAGATTGTTCATGATGTTTGCATCACCTGCAGAATTAACATTAGAATGGCAAGAATCAGGTGTTGAAGGTGCTAAACGTTTTATTAATAGATTCTGGAATAATATCCAGTCTCTAGCACAAACACCAAGACCATCTAATTACGATCCTTCAACTCTAAACTCAGAAGAAAAAGCTTTACGTAGGGATTTACATCGTACAATTCAAAAAGTTACAGATGATATTGGTAGACGCCAAACATTTAATACTGCTATTGCAGCAATTATGGAGCTTTTAAACAAGATGAATAAACTTGATACAACAACTCCTAATGGTTGCAATTTGGCTTATGAAGTTTATGATGCTTGCGTTCTTTTACTCTACCCTATTATTCCACATGCTTGCTTCTGTTTATATAAAACTTTAGGACATTCAGAAGATATTGATCAAGCTCAATGGCCCAAGGTATGCGAAGAAGCATTGGTTGAAGACGAAAAATTAATCGTCGTACAAATTAATGGAAAGGTTCGTGCTAGAATTACTGCTAGTGCTACTGCAAATGAATCAGAAGTTAAAGAAATAGCAATGCAAACTGAACAAGTTCAAAAATTTGTAAATAATAAAACCATCAAAAAGGTTATTTATGTACCTGGTAAATTATTGAACATTGTTGTATAAGCAGAAAATTTTAATATGAATAAATAAATTAATTAAAATTAATAAAATAGCTACTATATATTATAGTAGCTATTTATAAAGAAGTTTTTATAAAGGACTTTATAATGATTATAAAAAAAATTTTACTAATTATAAGTTGTGGCTTGCTATCTGGTTGTGGTTTTCATTTAATGAATAGTACGCCAGTAAAAGATTCATATCCTCAGTTAGTATTCAACGGAGATTATCATAATGCCTTTTATAAAGAACTTTTTAAAAAATTAAAACTTAAAGGTATTGAAGTAATTGAATATGATGCCACAATCCACAATAACACAGATTTACCAATACTAAATTGTGGTAATATGTCAGGTGGTTCTTCAACATTATCAGTAGGAAGTAACTCGCAAAATCTTGAATATACTTATAAAAACAGTATTTCCTGTTATTTAAAAGTTCCAAACAAAAAAAATTACACTATGAGTTCTACTGTTAATCGAAATTATTTAAGTCATGCAGGATCAACACTTGCTTCAGATCAAGAAGAAGAAACAATGGCATATGAAGCTGCTAGAATATTATCTGAAGAAATAATATTTAGATTACGTCATAGCTATTTGGGGGCTGAGAATATTACTCCTACAAAACAAATAAAAGAAGAAAAACCAATTAAAATTGTTTTTGATGTTACTAGTGAAGAACCAACAACAGTATATGAAAATTTAGATAAAACAGAAGAAATTAAAGAACAAGAAATTAAAGAACAAGAAATTAAAGAACAAGAAATTAATGAAAGTAAATAATATACAGTTAATAAATAATTTAAAAAATGGTATCGCACCCGTTTATATAATATCCTGCGATGATCCTTTTTGGCACTTTGATTTGCGTGAACAAATAATAAAAAGTGCAAATAACTTTGGTTACAACCCAAAATCATCATATACATTTGATAGTGATTCTTTAGATTTAGAAGCTTTAGATGATTCTTGTACTAGCCCAGGTTTATTTGCAAATACAGTTACTATAACTTTAAATTTAACTAACACTAAAAAGAAAAATAATGAAGCTTTAAAAATTATATTACGTTCTTTAAATCCAACCTTATTGCCAATAATAAATATCCCCAAAATTACCAATAGCGAATTAAATACTGATAAAACTTTAAGTGAATTAGCTAATAAAGGTGTTATTTGTATAGTATATGATTTAACACCTCAACAACTTAATTCTTTTATCATTCAACGTGCTAAAGAATATGGTTTGGAATTTGACCGTGACGGTGTTTTTTACCTTCAAGAAGCTTATGAAGGAAACCTTGCTGCAATAATTCAAACTTTTAAAAAATTTAATTTATGTGGCTATAAAGGTTTTATAAATACTCAAATTGTAAAAGAATACATTTCTCCTATCAACCATTATTCAATATATGATTTGGCGGAAAGTTTTATTGATAATAATATATCTCCAACAAAAAGATTAACCATTCTCCAAACAGTAATTGCAGATGGTTCTTCTTTTTTTGAAATCATCTCAAAAATAGGAAACGCTATAACAACATTATCTGAAATGAGAAATTTAATTGAAAGAGGATTATCTTTAGATGATTATTTTGCAAACCATAGAATTTTAAAATTTCTACCAAATAAACGTGTAACATATGCAAATGCGGCTCAAAGCATTAATTCTAAAGATATTATGTATCTATTTGAATTATTAACTAAAGCTGATATTGCATCTAGAAGTTTTGATGATAATTCAGCATTGATTTATCTAAGAGAATTAGCTGTTGCTCGTAGTTATCCAAATATTGGAAAAATATCTCAAGAAATCTTTTATTAATATGAAAAAAATTGGTATTTTAGGCGGTACTTTTGATCCTATTCATATTGGCCATATAAATATGGCAAATGTTGCATTGAATACTTTTGATTTAGATGAAGTTATGTTTATACCTAACAAGATTCCATATTATAAAGCAACTCCGTCTGTAACTGATAATGATAGATTATCAATGATACAATTATCTTTGGCTGATGAAAACTCAAAATTCACAATAAATACTTGCGAATTAGAAAACAAAGAATATACCTACACTTACCATAATCTCTGTAATTTACGTCAATTATATCCAAATGACGCCCTACTATTTATAATTGGGATGGATTCTTTTTTATATCTTCATAAATGGTTCAATGGTTCTAAACTATTTCAATTAGCACATATCGTTGTTATTTGTCGACCTCAATATCAATTTAATTTTAATAAAAACACAGACTTTGAAAAAGAATTGATTGATATTTATACTAAATACTATAATAATTCAAATATAATAGATAAAACTTTTGGTAGTCTTTATTTTATCAACAAAGACCCTATTGATATAAGTTCTAGCTCTTTGAGAGCATTACTTTCTCAAAAATCGGAATCTGCACAAAAATTCTTATCACCAAAAGTATATAATTACATAAAAGATAAAAAGCTCTATCAAAAGGACAATACATGCAAACCCTAAACCTAAGACTTTATTGTTATAAATTTTCACTCTTAATAATCGGTATAACAACCATTAACTTATTTGGTTGTAGTAATACATATTATCCTAATAATATTTCAAATTCATCAATTACAGGCGATGTTGTTTATGGCTCAAAGCCTGGTAATAGTTTTCCAGCACCTCAAACAAAACCTGTAAATATAAAAGGTGTAAAAGGAGCAAAAATTACAAATGAAAAGTATAGTTCAAGAGGTAATAAAGATTATACAGTTTTAGGAAAAACCTATAAAGTTTGGAGAGATATTGATAGCTATTATGAAGAGGGTATAGCTTCTTGGTACGGACCAGGTTTTCATGGTCAAAATACGTCAAATGGTGAACACTACAATATGAGTGGCTACACCGCTGCCCATAAAAATCTACCTTTACCTAGTTTTTTAAAAGTAACCAACCTTTCAAATAATAAAAGCGTTATTGTAAGAGTAAATGATCGTGGACCTTTTCATGAAAATAGAATCCTTGATTTAAGTAAAGGAGCTGCTCAAGAAATAGGAGTAATAGGACCTGGTACTGCTAAAGTACGTTTGGAACTCATAAAAACCGTTCCAAATAATCAACAGACCAGTATGGCAGTTATGAATGGTTTTAAAGAATATATTCAAGTATTCTCTACTAGTGATTATAATAAAGCTATATCAATAAAAAACACTATACAAAAAGCTACTAAAGTAAAAACATTTATAGAACAAATAAATAACACCTATCGTATTACCGTAGGTCCTTTAACTGAAAAGAATGCAAATAGCACACTAAAAACAATAAAAGACATTGGTTATAGTTCAGCTTTCTTTCTTTCAAAATAATCATAATTAAAACCGGCCAGCTTTGATTTTAGCGAGTATAGTCTATAAAGTGTCAAGTATTAATACATAAATAAGGCTAAAATGTAATTTTTACAAATTAGCCTTATTATTACCAGTGTTTTCTATATAACATCTTTAGACACTTTAGACAATCCATTGTTCAGTAAGACTTTACTAAACATTTCTGCTCCCCTTAAGTCATTACAATCAAAATTGGCCATCATGTCATATATAAACTACTTTTATAAAACAAAAAATTTTATTTGCCTAAATTTTTTAATTTAACACCAGACATTAAATTCTTTTCCAAATGTTCTAATGAAACACCTTTTGTTTCAGGAACAAAGAATATTGTTAGTAATAATGAAAATACGCAACAAACTGCATAAATCATCATTGTTAATGAAGCTCCAAAATAATTTACTAAAGTTAAGAAACTTGCTCCAACAATCATATTTACAATCCAATTTGTCCCTGTTGAACAAGTAATACCAAAATCACGCCCTGATAAAGGTTGAATTTCAGAACAAAGTACCCAAATTAAAGGACCTGCTGAACAAGCAAAAAATACAATAAATAACAACACAAATATAATAGCTAAATAACTAAATACCCCACCATCTGCATATTTCATTGATATAGATACACCACACAATGAAATCGCCATCATTATAAAACCAATAATTAATATAGGTTTACGTCCCAATTTATCTACTAAATATAAAGCAATAAATGTAGCTAAAACATTGGTTAATCCACAAATGATAGTAACCATATTTGCATCAGTGTTGCTTACAAACCCAGCCCCTCTTGCAATTTCTGGAGCAAAATACATTATTAGATTTATACCTGTCAATTGTTGTGCAATTTGCAAAGCTATGCCCAATACAACAGACCTTCTAAAATTGCTGTTAGTTAAAAATAATTTAGTTCCAGACGAATTATTATTTTTTACTGTATTGATAATTTCAGAAATTTCATCCTCAACATCTTTTATTGTTGTTCTTATTTTTAATAAAACACCTCTTGCTTCAGTTGTTTTTCCAACAGATACCAACCAACGTGGGGAACGAGGAAGAAATAAAGCTCCTATTAAAAAAATTGATGCAGGTACAGATGTAATACCCAACATCCAACGCCAACTATTATGAGCATTAAATAAATAATCATTAGGATTTTGTTGCAACATACTTTCTACATATGTTGAAGAACTTATCGCAGTATTGGTTAAAAAAGCAACCAATATACCTATAGTTATCATCAATTGATAAGTAGAAATCATTGTTCCTCTAATTGATTTAGGTGCAACTTCTGACAGGTATAAAGGAGCTGTGAAAGATGCAACACCTATAGCCAAACCTACTACTATACGGAAAACAATTAATATATATCCGTTACATGAAAAAGCACAACCTAAAGCACCAACTAAAAACATTAGTGATGAAAATATCAATGAAACTTTTCTACCAAAAATTTTTGTTAAAAAACCTGCACTTACAGCACCAAATGCAGCCCCACCCATCATAGAACCAACAACCCAAGATATCATATTATCATTCAAGCCTAAATCTATCTTTATAAACTCTTTAGCTTGTGCAATAACACCAACGTCTATTCCAAACAATAAACCAGCTAATGCTGCTAGCATACATACAATAAATACAGTTTTATTCATCTGATATTCCCTACAAAAATATAACCTTTAATATTAGAATATTTGTTAATAATCAATATTAAAAATTTTAATTTTCAAAAATGTGAATCTTATCGGTAAACATTTTTACATAATAAGAATAGCAATGTAAATTTTCAGAATTGTATAATTTATATCGTTTACGATTTAGCCTTTTTGTTAAACACATATAGATATGAACTTTATAAAAAATAAAGTGGGAACAGGTCTGAGACTGTGAACTGCAAATGATTTTGTTTGTAAACTTCTAAAAAAGTTTACTATTTAAAAATTATTGCACACATATGAGCTTTTACTCATTTGTGCATTTAAAAACCCAATATCAATCACATGACCTATATTGGGTTCTACTAATAAAAATTTTTATTCTAAAAAATAAAGTTACTTTTATAACCTATATTACTTATCAGACTTTGGTTCTGTTGCATCTACCTCAGTAACATCTTTCATGTTATTCACACCTGCTGGCATAGCAATTTCTGCTTCGGTATCAGCATCTGGCTGAGCAACATTAGCAACATCTTGTGCTATATCTACAACTGTTGTCTGCTGTTGAATTTGTTGTGATTCAACAACTTCAGAAGTTATATTTTCAGATGGTTCTTCTTTTGGAGATTCTTCAGATTCAAAAGACTCAACTTTAACTTCAACAAAACTTTCAGTCGGTTGTTGTTCTTGAGGAACTTGTTCAACAGTTGCATCAACAGCAACTTCTGTAGTTGCTTCAGCTGTTACTTCAGTATCTAATTCAGCACTTGTTAGATCTGGTTCAACAACTTCTTCTACAACAGGAACTGGTAATAAAGCCTTAATAGATAACTTAATCTTATTTTGTTTATCAATATCAAGAACCTTAACTTCTACCTGTTGACCAATCTTCAAATAGTCATTCACATCATTTACTCTTTCATGAGCAATTTGAGATACATGAACTAAACCGTCTTTACCAGGTAAAACATTTACAAATGCACCAAAATCAGTAATCTTAGTAACTGTACCTGTATATACTTTACCAATTTCAACTTCAGCTGTTAAAGCTTCAATTCTTCTAATTGCTTCTTTTGCTTTTTGACCATTAGTTGCAGCAATCTTTATAACACCATCATCAGTAATATCAATAACTGTACCTGTTTCTTCAGTTAATGCTCTGATTGTTGCCCCACCTTTACCAATTACTTCCTTAATCTTATCAGGATTAATCTTCATTGTATGAATTCGTGGAGCAAATTCAGATACTTCAGATCTTGGTGCTGGAATTGCAGTATTCATTACTGATAATATATGCATTCTTGCTTCGTGAGCTTGCTTTAAAGCAACTTGCATTATTTCTTTAGTGATACCCTCAATCTTGATATCCATCTGCAATGCAGTAACACCTTCAGTTGTACCAGCTACCTTAAAGTCCATATCACCTAAGTGATCTTCATCGCCTAGAATATCAGTTAACACTTGATATCTGTCACCTTCCTTTACCAACCCCATAGCAATACCTGCTACTGCAGCCTTACAAGGAACACCTGCATCAAATAATGCTAGAGATGAACCACAAACAGAAGCCATTGAACTTGAACCATTAGATTCTGTAATTTCTGATACTACACGAATTGTATATGGAAACTCTTCAACTGATGGTAATACAGCAGCAACACCACGTTTAGCCAAACGACCATGACCAATTTCTCTACGCTTTGGAGAACCAATTCTACCAATTTCACCAACACAATATGGTGGGAAATTATAATGTAACATAAAGCGTTCTGTACGTTCACCACATAATTCATCAATAATTTGAGCATCACGTTCACTAGCTAATGTACATGTTACCATTGCCTGGGTTTCACCACGAGTAAATAAAGCAGAACCATGAACACGAGGTAATAAACCTGTACCAACAGTTAAAGGTCTAACCATCTTAGTATTTCTACCATCAATACGTGGTTCACCAGCTAATACACGAGAACGAACAATGCTCTTTTCTAAAGAATGAAAATACTCAGAAACTCTAAATTCATTTACTTCAGTGCCATTTGCTTCAGCTTCTGCTTTTAATTGTTCTATTACTTTATGTTTAATTTCAGCAACTTTATTCTGCCTATCTAACTTATCGGTAATTCTATAAGCATCACCTAATTCAGCTTCAGCAATTGTGGTAATCTTAGCTTTTAATTCAGTATCTTCAACAGGTGGAACCCAATTCATTGGTTCCTTATTCACCTCTTGTGCAAATTCACGAATATTGCTAATAACTGTCTGCATTTGCTCATGACCAAACATAACAGCACCAAGCATCGTTTCTTCTGGTAAAATCTGAGCTTCAGATTCAACCATTAATACAGCAGGTTCTGTACCAGCAACAACTAAATCCAACTTGCTTTCAGGCATTTCACTTACTATTGGATTTAATACATATTTTCCATCGATATAACCTACTCGAGCAGCTCCAATAGGACCATTAAATGGAATACCTGATATTGCTAAAGCTGCACTTGTACCAATTAAAGAAATAATATCTGTCGGAATTTCAGGGTTCGCAGATACAACAGTTACTATAATTTGCACATCATTTGTGAAACCATCAGGAAACAAAGGTCTAATTGGTCTATCAATTAAACGAGCTATTAATGTTTCACCTTCAGAAGGTCTGCCTTCTCTCTTGAAATAACCACCAGGTATTCTCCCAGCAGCATATGAGCGTTCTTGGTAATCAACAGTTAAAGGGAAAAAGTCACGATCTTCTTCAACAGCTTCCTTAACTGCACAAACTGTTACAAATACAGATGTATCATCCATACTAGCCATTACTGCCGCGTCTGCTTGACGACCCATAGCACCTGTTTCTAAGGTGATTGTATGTTTACCATACTTAAATTGTTTTACAATAGGTTTCACAATATTTACCTTTTCCTACATAATATTCACTTTTATATTTTGAGCATAG
>JBJFGR010000029.1:0-3949 GCA_051892875.1 Succinivibrionaceae bacterium | reverse complement strand
CGTCATTGAGTCTGCTTGTATTGGTATGGGTATTGTCTATAATAAACCAGATCCAAAGTGTAAAAAGTGTCATGGTCGTGGATGGACAGGACGTAGGTTAGTTCCAGATGTAGATGCAAATGGTCAGCCAAAGTTAGATGAATATGGAAAACAGATTTTCATTAAGGAACCAATTGCATGTAATTGTATTTTCCCTAAGAATGAATATGAAAAAGAAATTGGACCATCAGGTGCATATTTCAGACCACGTAATAGAAAAGAACGTAGAACAAAGAGGAAATAATGACAGAAGAACAGTGTTTCCTTTGGGTAGAAGCTTTTAGACCAAAGACAATTAAAGATGTAATTCTACCTAAAGATTATAAGAATTTCTTTAGAAAAATTTTGAAGACAAAGGATTTACCTAATCTTTTGTTATCATCATCAACACCTGGTACAGGCAAGACTACTATTGCTAAAGCTATCGCTAAAGATTTAGGTGCAGAAACACTCTATATCAATGCTTCTAAGGATAGTGGTAAGGATATTGTTAAGACAACTATTTCTGAATTTGCAATGACAATGGGTTTCTCTGGATTTAATGAAGATGCAGAAGCAGCAAAGCAAAAGATTGTTATTCTTGATGAAGCTGATGGTTTGTCAGTAGATTGTCAAAAGGCATTACGTGCATTTATTGAAGATTATCCAAATGCATGTCGCTTTATTATGACTTGTAATTTCCCTGCAAAGATTATTGATGCTCTACATGAAGGTAGAACAATGGAATTCGAGTTTGACTTCAAGAAACCTGAATATGTTGCAGAAATGAAGGAACAGACAGTTAAGCGTGTTGAAGGTATTTTGAAATATGAAAAGATTAAATATGATAGACAAGCTATTGTTGACTTAGTTGAAGCACAATATCCATCTATTCGTAAAGTTATTGCAATTTGTCAGAAATATGCAATGATGAAAGATGAAATCGATAAGGATATTGTTTATTACAAGAATATTGGTGAAGAATTAAGTAATTTGGTTCTTAATAAGAAGCATACTGAAGCACGTAAATATATTAACGAACATGGTTTGTCATATTCAGATGTATTTAGTTATTTCTTTGTTGAGTTAATTCCTAAATTAAAGAACAAAGGACTTGGATATAAGTATTTGTCAGACTATGAATATAGATGTTCATTTAGTGCAGACCCATCTATACAGATTGCGGCATGCATGATTGATTTATTTAGTTGTATTTAATATGTTTGATAGTCAGAAAATAAATTTCGATGATTGGTTATTAGGATATAAACACGGCACTTATATTTTCACAACAGATTCATGCCATCTTTGTCAAGAATATAAGAAGTCTATTGAGTATATCAATAATCATTACTTATATTTTGTTGAAGTCAATACAGAACAACAGAAAGAAGTCTTAGCAAAAACAATGAGACGTTCTGCTCTTCCTATGACTGCATGTTATAAAGATAATAATCTACAATTTGTCCGTCTTGGACAATTGTTTGATTTACAAATGAAAGAAATTCTTGAATTCTTAAAGGACTTTCCAAAAGAACCTTTGACTAAACAAGAGATTTTAGAAAAAATTGAAGATGCAAAGAAGCAATGCAAGTTTGCTTATTATTTGTTTACTCAGACAACAACTGAAGATGAACGTCAAAAGATTATTCAAAAATCTTTTGATTTCCATGAAATACCAGTTGATATTGAAAGAATTAGTCCAAATTTAGATAAAAATGATAGAATAAAACAGTTAAAAGGTGAGATACCTTTCGTAAAATTAGTTATATTTAAAGATGGCAGATCAAGTGCTGTATCTGAATTTGGACAAGCTATAATGATGGAATTTGCAAACTTAAAGTCAAATCCAAATGCCAATCAAGATACTTTTGTAGTTAGAATGATTCCAGAGGTTTTAAATGATAACAATAGTTCCAACTAAAGAACTTCCTGAAAAACCAGACCCAAAATGCATTTATGTTCCTAACATTGAAGATGATTCAATGTGTAAGAAACTAAATCGTGGAATTGAAACTTTTTTGAAGGAATTTCCTGATGAAGAAATTGTTTGTATTCGTCACGATGATGCAACTGTTAGAACAAAAGCTGATGTTGTAGAATGGCAAATAAAGGAAATGACTAAAACATATGAAGTTGGTGTGGTTGGTGTAATTGGATGTGCTTGTCTTTATCCAAGTTGTACTTGGTGGGACCCAAATCGTAAAGTAAATGGTTTAGGTGCTATCAAACAAGGTAGTAGAAGACCAAAGCAAGTAAATGGTTTAACATACGTTGATAAAGATGGTAATCCAATTATGGAAGACTATGAATACGCAATGATTGAACATTTAGGCGTAATTGATTATGCTGCAACAGTAGATGGTTGTTGTATGTTCTTTCCAAGATGGATATTTGAAGAAGGTCTTCGTTATGATGAATGGTTGCCAGACTTCCATTTTTATGATGCAGACATTTGTTGTGAAGTATTATCTAGAGGATATAAAGTTGGTATCAATACAAATATAGAAGTATTCCATAAATCTAGTGGTGAAATGCCACCTCAATTTAATAAGTTAAGAGAAAATTTCTATAATAAATGGAATAATCGTATTGATCAATGGCCAATTTCTAGATTGACTAAGTTTAAGAGGATTGAAAATGGCCGCATTATTTGATGTATTAAAAGCATTTACAACAAAACAATATCCAACATGGAATGAATTGCCACCTGAATTAAAAGAAGGTTATAGTCAATTCATGATAAATAGATTTCTATCATGTAAGGAATATCTATTACCATTGTTAGATGATTTGTCTTGTAAACGTATTACTGATGAAATGCATTATAACATTCTTATAAATGCAGTTAGACAAGGATATACGTTCTTTAATTATAATGCATATAAGAAAGAACCTGAAGATGATTTATTATTAAATGCAATAATGAAGGAATATGAGGTTGGATTGCGTGAAGCAAGAATGTATGCACAAGATTTGTCAGAAGTTCAGAAAAATAAATTAAAGGAAAAGTGGGAAGATTATTATGAAGCTGTCATTCTGCATTAACAGAGGACTTTCCAGCGTGGTTTATAGTCTTACTATAAACTATGACTGATTCCTGCTCAAGGTTTGTAACCAAACCAGTATCAACAGGCTTAAACGATTTATCGTTTCCTGACCTTCCATCAGTATTTCTACTTAAAATTCTAAGACCTTCATTTAATATATTAATGGCAGCATTTTCATCTCTATCTAGATATGTTCCACATTCAGGACAAGTCCAAAAGCGTTCTTCTAGTTTTAGACCTTTATATTTAAAACCACAACAATGACATAACTTAGATGATGGATAGAATGTATCTATTTTAATATATTGTCTATGCAGTTCTAAAGCTTTATAGACTATCATATTACAAAAACTTCCAAATGAAGCATCTTGTATAGATTTAGCTAACTTATGATTTTTCAATATGCCTTTAAAATTTAAGTCTTCAGATATGATAATTTGGTTTTCATTAACTATCTTTCTTGACCATTTATGTTGAAAATCTTTTCTTTGATTCTTTATTTTTTCGTGTATTTTTGCTACTTTTAGTTTTTGTTTCTTATAACCATTTGAACTCTTTATACAATGCGATAATTTTCTTTGCTCTTTTGCTAACTTTAATTGAGAAGTTCTAAAGTATCTTGGATTTTCTATAACCTCACCAGAGTCAAAAATACAGAAATCTTTTAAACCTAAATCAAAACCACAAGATTCATACTTTGGTTCAATATATTCTCTTTCAGGTAGTTCTACGCATAATGAAGCAAAATACTTATCTGTTGGTGTTTTCTTAATTGTAATGTTATAGATATGAATTTTAGTCCAATCTATATCTTTATAGTTCTTGAATTTCTATAGGGATGGGAGGAAATATGGGAAAAGACAGCTGAATAAGCTGTCTTT
>JBJFGR010000028.1:0-20719 GCA_051892875.1 Succinivibrionaceae bacterium | reverse complement strand
TGAAGCTAATGAAAAAAGCGCACAAGCTCTTGCCGAAGCTAATGAAAAAAATGCACAAGCTCTTGCCGAAGCTAATGAAAAAAATGCAAAAGCTCTTGCTGAAGCTAATGAAAAAAATGCAAAAGCTGAGGCTAGAATTAGAGAATTAGAAAAATTACTTGCTAATAAGCAGCAATAGATATAAAAAATAGATGGCTTACAATTTTATTAATTTACTGTTGTAAGCCTTTATTTGTATAAGATTTTTAATTTGTCGAGGGGATAATATAAAGTGTGTTTTAGTATCCTCTCTGATTTTGTCACTTTTTAAAAGAACATAATTTTCTATGAAAGATCTATAGAAAAAATTATGTATGAATCTTCACTTTTACCCACACATATGCACGAAGGTTCAAAGTAATTTATAGTTTTTTAGAACTGAAATTAGTTAATGTATACTTTTTGCATATTTTAAGTGTTTTATGAATCTATCATTCCAACGATAGGGTGTTGCAAACTCATTTTTTCCGATCCAGTAAGATATAAAGTCATTTATATCCATTATAGTAAATTTTGAATCTATAAGTCCTGCCAGTCTAGCTTGTTCATTAAAAGACGGAGAAGGTCTCCAATTAGGAGTGAGTTTTACTAATTGTTGATTAAAATCTAAATTATTTTGAGAATTTCTTAATAACATAATGCAAGTGCATTCATCAAAATAATTAGGGATTTTTGGTTCGGTAACAATTTTAATCAATCCATGAAAAATTAATTCATTTACGAAATTATTAATTTCCTGCATATTGGGATCATATACGGTTTCAGTAAAACGTAATTCATTAATTCTCGTTAAAAGCAATACCTGTCTAAAGTTTAAATAATTAAGTTTTACTTTTCCTTCAAATTCAGAACTTGTTAATATTATTGAGTAAATTAGTTTAGCTTGATGGGAAATAGAACTTTTTAATAAAATTTGTAGCTCATTAGTATTCATAACAAAATAATATATTTGAAAAATAATTTTAATAGGGTAAGTGGTGTATTTGTTATTGTTGTATTCTACTTTTTATTAATTTTTTTATCAATATCAAAGAATATAAAGATATAAGTAATAATGAAATAATAAAATAAATGGTATACTATTATAGAAAACAATAGGTGTAAAATTTTTATAAAGGTTTTTAATATTATGTTACATTACGGCTATGATTTAAAATTACAGAATCCAGATGCAAAAAATAGAAAAAAAGAGATATTTTGGGGTGTTTTAGCCGTTGTTTTTCTTGTCATTACTATTACATTTTGCGTTTTATATGTAACATATGATAATGAAACAGGAAGGTTGGGAATTAATTTTACAAAAGGCCAGCACCAATACAAACAAGTTAAAGTAAAAAATATTTGTGGAAAAGGAAGGGTTTTGTGTGAAAAGACTGGTCAGTGTGTTACTCCGTTGCATTACGCAATAAAAGGTGATATGAGAACAGCTAAGGCAGAATTTGAAAGACAGTGCAAAATTAAGTAAAGTTTTACCTTAATAACATAGTAGGTGTTAAATTGAATGTGTGTAATCCTCTAAAA
Source organism: Succinivibrionaceae bacterium (assembly GCA_051892875.1). Classification (GTDB taxonomy): domain Bacteria; phylum Pseudomonadota; class Gammaproteobacteria; order Enterobacterales; family Succinivibrionaceae; genus JBJFGR01. The sequence goes on along the minus strand of JBJFGR010000028.1, from coordinate 19,159 downwards.
TAGTTTGTTATTTTTAGCTAAAACAAAGAGGTTTATAAAATTTATAATATTTGAATTATAGGTTTTATTTGTTTTTAACATCTTATATTATACCACAAAACACAATTCAAAGCCTTGTTTTTAATGTTTTATATAAAAATAATCATTTTCAAAATTTTCTTTATAAAGTTAATGCTAATTTTTAAAGCGCATCAATGAACGACAATAATCTTAGATAGGTATGTTATTTTATGTTATCCTCTAATTTAATAGAGAGTCTTAGGATAAATATATTAGATAAGTGAAAAATATTATCAGATAAGTTTTTTTATGCTATTAAATATCATATTATAATTTACGCTATTAGAACTTTGTATTAAAATGTACTGTTGAAGCATAATTGTATAATATTTTGTAAAATTTCGTAATCATTGAATTTAAAGGACTTTAATCTATGTGGGATTATTCAGAAAAAGTTAAAGATCACTTCTTTCATCCTCGTAACGCAAAAGTAGTTCAGGACGCAAATGCTATAGGTGACGTTGGCTCTATATCTTGTGGGGATGCTTTAAGACTTATGTTAAAAGTTAATCCTAAAACAGAAGTAATAGAAGATGCGGGTTTTCAAACTTTTGGTTGTGGTAGTGCTATTGCATCATCATCTGCTCTTACAGAAATGATTATTGGAAAAACATTAACTGATGCTCAAAAGGTTACAAATCAAGATATTGCTGATTATTTAGATGGTTTACCACCTGAAAAAATGCACTGTTCAGTAATGGGGCGTGAAGCATTGGATGCAGCTATTGCAGATTTTAGAGGTGAAGAATATGTTTCAGATAAAGATGATTCTCCATTAATCTGTAAGTGTTTTGGTATTGATGAAAATAAGATTGTTAAAGCTATTAAAGAAAATAATTTAACAACATTACAAGAAGTAACAAATTACACAAAGGCTGGTGGGGCCTGTGGTTCTTGTCATGAAAAAATTGAAGAAATTATTATTAAGACGTTGAAAGCTATCGAAGATGGGAAAAATTGTGATGCTCCTAAGAAGACTGTTGGAGCTTGTGAAGCTGCTACTATTGCGTCTCAATCTCAACCTATAGAAAGAACTAATCACGAAGAAAAATCAGAAGATAATAATTGCATTAATGAGGCATTGCCTTTCTATAATACAGTTGTTGAAATTATAGAACAAATGAGACCTGCATTAGCTCAAGATGGTGGTGATGTTAAATTAGTAAAAGTTACAAAAGATAGAGTAGAAGTAGAATTATCTGGGGCTTGCACTGGTTGTATGATGACAGATATGACTTTATCTTGGATTCAACAAAAATTAATGGAAGCTTTAGGGACCTATATACAAGTCGTTAATATAGCAGTTCCTAACGAATTTATAAATACTGAAATTCAGTAAAGGGAGAGATAAGGTGGAACCTGTAACAGGAATTTATTTGGATAATAATGCTACAACAATGACAGATCCATTGGTGTATCAAGCAATGATTCCATTTTTTACGTCATTTTATGGTAATCCAAGTTCAATGCATAATTTTGGTGAACCTGTACGCATTGCTATTGAAAAAGCAAGGCATCAAGTAGCTGAATTCATTGGTGCGAAGTATGATGATGAAGTTATTTTTACATCGTGTGCTACTGAATCGGATAACACTGCTCTTTTTAGTTCTTTAGAAGCTTTTGAATCAAGTGGAAGAAATGAAGTTATAACAACAGTTGTTGAACATCCTGCTATATTAGATACTTGTTCAAGATTAGCAAAAAAAGGTTATAAGATTCATTATCTTAAAGTTGATAACTACGGACGCTTAGATTTAGATGAATATAAATCATTGTTATCTGAAAAAACTGCCATTGTATCAGTAATGTGGGCTAATAACGAAACTGGTACTATATTTCCTGTAGAAATTATGGCTAATATGGCAAAGGAAGTAGGGGCGATTTTTCATACAGATGGTGTGCAGGCTATTGGTAAAATTCCTGTAGATTTAAAAAATACCAATATTGATATGTTAAGTTTCTCAGGACATAAAATTCACGCACCAAAAGGTGTTGGTGTTTTATATGTACGTCGTGGTACAAAGTATCGTCCTTTTATGCATGGTGGACATCAGGAAAGAGGTAGAAGAGCAGGTACTGAAAATGCTCCATATATTGTAGGTTTAGGAGTTGCTTGTGAATTGTCTGGTATGCATATACCAATGATGAATGATTCTATAAAAGAATTAAGAGATAAATTACAGTATGGAATTTTAAAAGCTGTTCCAAATTGTTTTGTAACAGGTGATATAGCTAATAGAACAGCAAATACTCTAAATATTGCTTTTGAATATGTTGAAGGTGAAGCTATTTTATTAAAATTAAATGAGTATGGAATTGCAGCTTCTAGTGGTAGTGCTTGTACTTCTGGTTCATTGGAACCATCTCACGTTATGAGAGCTATGAAAGTCCCATTTACTTCAGCTCATGGTACAGTTAGATTTAGTTTAAGCAGGTTTACAAAAGAAGCTGAAATTGATAAAGTTATTGAAGTTGTACCAAAGATCATAGAAGAGTTACGCTCTTATTCTCCTTATTGGCAACAAAATAAACCAAAAATGGAATCTTTTGATCCTGAGTACAAGGGAACTTTATAATTTTTTATGTTATAATTAGGCAATTGTATGTAATTACCTAATTATTTTAAATAAAGAAATATGCAAGTTTTCTTTTTTTGAATTATAATATACCAAATTTTTTAAGATACTAGAAATAGGTTGATTGATGAGCTGGCTAGAAAAAATTCTTACACCTAAAAATGAAAAAAGTGTAAAGCATAATATTCCTGAAGGGGTGTGGACTAAGTGTGAATCATGTGATCAGGTTTTATATCGTGCAGAATTAGAACGTAATTTGTATGTGTGTCCCAAGTGTGGTCATCATATGAAAATCGGTGCTAGAGAAAGGTTACAACGTTTTTTAGATGTAGCAGGTCAAATGGAAATTGGTTCAGAATTAGAACCTGTTGATGTTTTAAAATTTAAAGATATTAAGCGTTATAAAGATCGTATAGTAGCAGCTCAAAAATCTACTAACGAAAAGGATGCATTAATTGTTATAAAAGGTACTGTAAAAAAAATTCCTGTTGTATGTGCTGCCTTTGAATTTTCATTCATGGGCGGTTCTATGGGGTCCGTTGTTGGTGCTAGGTTTGTTAAGGCTGTAGAAACTTGTATTGCTGAACGTAGAGGGTTTATTTGTTTCTCGACTTCTGGTGGTGCACGTATGCAAGAATCTTTGTTTTCTTTAATGCAAATGGCAAAAACTTCAGCAGCATTACAAAAATTGTCAGAAGCTGGATTACCTTTTATCAGTGTTCTTACAAACCCAACAATGGGTGGTGTGAGTGCTAGTTTAGCAATGTTAGGTGATGTTAATGTTGCAGAACCTAAGGCATTAATAGGCTTTGCTGGTCCAAGAGTAATAGAACAGACTGTACGTGAAAAGTTACCTGAAGGATTTCAACGTTCTGAATTCTTATTACAGAAAGGTGCTATTGATATTATAGTTGATAGACGTCAAATGAGAGATAAATTAGCAAATATTGTTGCAATGTTTATGAATATCTCCATGAGTGCAGACTCTGCAAGTGCTTAATTTTTTCGAACTTAAAACCTTTTTATTTTATAAAAGCCTGGCTATGTCAGGCTTTTTGCTGATATAGTGATATATATGTCTGATTTTAGTAAAGTTTCAAATCCCCAAAATTTTGATGAATGGCAAGATTATTTAAATAATTTAAATCCAAATATTATTGACTTAGGTCTTGATAGGATTAAAGTAGTTGCTCAACATTTAGATGTTTTAAATTTTCCGAATACAAAAATTGTAACTGTTGCAGGAACTAATGGAAAAGGTTCTACAGCGACAATGTTAAGTAGTATTTTGAATCATTCAAATATTAGTGTGGGATTGTACACTTCTCCTCATATTTTAAAGTTCAATGAACGTATTATTTGTAATGGAAGTGAAGTTTTAGATACGGAATTATGTGATGCTTATGGAGAAGTTTTATCATCACAAAAAGAATTGGGTGTTCATTTAACTTTTTTTGAATTTACAACCTTAGCTGCTTTATATATTTATAAAAAAAATAAATGCCAAGTTCTTGTTTTGGAAGTTGGTTTAGGTGGTAGACTTGATGCCACTAATATATTAGATGCTGATATTGTGATTATTCCAAGTATAGGTTTGGATCATTGTCATATTTTGGGTGATACAATTGAAAAAATAGCTTTTGAAAAAGCTGGGGTTATTAAGCCAACAACAAGATCTGTAATAGTGGGAAATATTGAAGAAAATGCCTTAGAGGTAATTAAAAATTCTTTATCAAAAGATCAATCTTTATTTGAACTTAATAAAGATATTATCTATCAAAAAAATAATAATACTAATTTTTTATTCAAAAAACCAGTTATTATAGATAATATTGAAATACCGACATTACCAATGATTAATGCCCCTTTATCAATAATGGCATCTTTGTTATTATCTGAAAATAAGGAATATTCATCTATAAATGAAACCACTATAAAAGAAGGTATTAAGAATGCTGTTTTACGTGGAAGATTTGAAGTAATATCTAATAATCCTATAACAATTATTGATGTTGCTCATAATCCTCCTGCAGCAAGATATTTAAATGATTGTTTACAGAATAGAATAAAAAAAGAGCGTTATGCTGTTATAGGAATGTTGAAGGATAAAGATATAAGAAGTACTTTATCATATGTAATTGGTAACTTTTCAAAAATATATACATCATCTTTACTTGGACCAAGAGGGGCACCAAAAGAAGAAATGGTTGATGTTTTATTATCATTAGGTGTCAATAAAAATAATATTATGGTATATAATTCTATAACAGATGCATATAACGCAGCAAAGAATGATATTCCGCATGATGCTGAATTGGTAGTTTTTGGTTCTTTTTTAACTGTTGAGCAAGTTTTAGCTATAAAGAATTAAAAAATTAAAGAATTTATGAATTAAAAAATTAGTTAAAAAGAAACTAATTTTATAGATTTTACTGGAGAATTTTATTGTGAGTGACGTGCAACCGTTTGTAAAGTGTTTAGTTGGTGGTTTTACAATAATAACAACTATAACATTATTTAGCCCGATGTTATTTCCAAACGAAGAAAATAATGTTACACCTCCTAAGTCTATTGAACAAATATCTCAGGAAGTAATGGCTAAAAAGAATAAACAAGCAATTGATAATAATGTCAATAATAAAGACTTAAATAACTCATTAGAATTTTCACAAGATTTTTCTTCTAATAATATGGATGCAGATACAACTATAATGGATGGTGTGGTTGATGAGTCTATTGATGAATTTGGATATGGTGATTTACTAGCTGATGAGGGGGAACCACCACTTGTTTTAGAAAATGATACTACTAAATCAGGAGTAGTTGTTGGTGTGGTGAATCCAACAGTTACAGGAAATTCAAGAGCTGATATAGCAAAAAAACAGGAAGAAATAAAAAATCAGGAAATTCAAACTAAAGAAAGATTAGCAAAAGAAAGAGAGCTAACTTTAGCTAAAGCTAAAGCTGAAAAAGAAGCTCAAAGAGCTCAGATTGAAGCAGCAAAAAAATCTCAGTTGGAAGCTGAGATGAAAGCTAAACAATTAGTGGAAGAAAAAAAATTAAAAGATAATAACGTTGTAAAATTAGGTGTTGTTCAATCAGTGAGTACCGAAAATAAAAATTCAACGCCAACGCCAACTCCAATTTCTGTTGCTCCAGTTAATCCAAAAATTGTTGATTATGGAGTTCCTCATGGTAGATATTTACAAGTAGGAGCTTATAGTACAGAAGAAAAAGCGAAACAAGTCCAAGATAGAGTTAGAAAAGCAGGAATTAGAGGTTCTGTGAAAGATGGTTTGGATAAAAGAGTTTTTGGATTAAAAATTGTTAAAAAGGGTAGTAATTATGCTGTTGTTATCGGACCAGCAACTAATGATAAACCTTTAACAAATATAAAAACACAAGTAGATAAAGAATTAAATGTAAACTCTAATATAGTTTCTTTATAATAAGGTAATTAATAATGGGCGTGCAATTAGAGCAGATTTTAGATTTTTGTGAAGAATTATTGAATTCTAATTCTTTTAAAGACTATAGTTATAATGGATTACAAGTTAAAGGTAAAACAGATATAAAAAAAATAGTAACTGGTGTAACAGCTAATATTGCCTTATTCAATAAGGCAAAGATTGTGGGAGCTGATTTAGTATTGACTCATCACGGACTTTATTGGAAAGGTGGAGATCCTCGTTTAGTTGGAGTGTTGGGTGAAAGAGTAAAAGAATTAGGTGGTATGTCACTAATTGCATATCATTTACCTTTGGATGCACATCCTATTATTGGTAACAATGCTTTATTAGTATCAAGTCTAGGTGGTATTCAAGACGGATTTATAAAAGATAGTGAAATACCAAATATTGCGGCGAAAGGGTATTTTGAAAAACCTATAACAGTAGGTATATTAAGTGATATGTTAAGCAACCTGCTAGGAAGAAATATTTTAATTGTAGGCCCAAAAAATCGCTTAGTTGAAAAATTTGTAGTTTGTTCTGGCAGTGGTGGTTCATTTTTAGAAGAAAGTATGGAAGGTAATAATGTTCTTATTACAGGAGAAATACATGAACAGCATGTTCATTTAGCTAATGAAAGAGGTATAACCACATTTGTATGTGGGCACCACGCTACAGAATGTTGTGGAATAATGGCATTAGGTAGATGTTTAGCTGAAAAATTTAGTATTGAACATGAATTTATTAATATAAATAGCCCTATATAAAAATTTTTAAATATTGAGGATAACATGATTGACGTTTCAGGATTTCGTAGAAATTACACAGAAGGTGGATTATCTGAAGAAGATTTGACTAAAGAACCTATTGATTTATTTGAAATATGGTTAAAAAATGCAATAGATTCAGGAATTTATGATCCTACAGGCATGGTTGTGAGTACAGTAGATTCTTCTGGACAACCATATTCAAGAATGGTTCTTTTAAAGAATTATGATCGTAACAGTTTAGTATTTTTTACAAATTATGGTTCAAGAAAAGCTCAACAATTACTTGAAAATCCAAAAGTTTCAATACTATTTCCATGGTATATGTTAGAGCGTCAAGTGTCATTCTTAGGTGTGGCAGAAAAGTTAAGTTCATTAGAAATTGTAAAATATTTTACATCTAGACCAAAAGATTCACAAATTGGTGCTTGGGTATCTCATCAATCAGCAAAGATTAGTGCACGTTCTGCTTTAGAAAGTAAATTTATGGAATTAAAACAAAAGTGGAAAGATGGAGAAATTCCTGTTCCAACATTTTGGGGTGGGTTTAGAGTGACATTTAATAGTGTTGAATTTTGGCAAGGTAGGCCAAGTCGTTTACATGATCGTTTTATATATGAAAAGGAACAAGATGGTTCCTGGAATGTTAGTCGTTTAGCTCCATAAATTAACATTATTTAACTGCATAAAAACTCGATATTTTGTATAATGATAATATTGAGTTTTTTTTATATATAGAAAGGGTGCTTCATTAATGAAGTTTGTGTTCACTAGTAGAATTTTTTTTAATGTTAAGTATATCCCTTATATATTCTTTTTTTTATTTTTAATATTTTGTAATAAATCCTTAGCTTATATACACTATCCGAATATTATAGGTAATTATGAAGAAGAACAGGTGTCATCTGATATATGGGATAGTGAACCTGATTACAATTTAGATGTTTCTCCTAAAGTTTTAGATAAAGAGATAAGTTATGAAATAATAGGAATTTCAGGGAATGTTAGGGATAATGTTGAAGCTTATCTTTCAATTTTACCAAATATAAAAAGAGTAAATTTTTTATATCGAAAAGAGTTTATAACCGATAAAATTTTAGAGTCTGTAAAAGTTTTTGGGTATTATCATGCAAAGGTTGCTTATAGATTTAAGTCTAAAAAAAATGCCAAACTACTAGTTTATATAGATTTGGGTAAACCCGTATTTGTTAGATTAGTCAATGTTGCAGTACTTGGTGAAGGTTTAAATGATCCGTATTATATGTATATTTTTAGAACTATGCCTTTGAAACAATATTCTATTTTTAGACATGAGGATTATGAAACTTTAAAATCTAGAATGCTTAGCAGAGCTTTAACATTGGGTTATTTTAATGCTCATTTTGTGAAGTCTCAGATTGTTGTTAATGTAGACGAAAATGTAGCGGATATTTTTTTAATTATTGATACAGGAATAGTCCAAAAATATCATAGTATAAATTACTCAGGAGATGTACAGTATAAGGACGTTATATCAAATTTGGTAACGTTACATCCAAATGAAAGATTTAATATGGAACGTATTAGTAGCGTTTCTAGTGCTATTTATGATACAGGTTATTTTGAGAGTGTTAATATATTTCCCGATTTTATAAAATCAAAAGACGATAAAATACCAATTAATATAGATATCAAAAGAAAAAAATTTAATATTGTTGAATTAGGAATTGGATATGTTACAGATGAAAAGCTAAGAGGAACAATTAAGTGGAATATGCCTCTTTTAAATGAAAGAGGTGATTCTTTATTGCTTCAAGCGGAAATTTCGGCTATTAAGCAAGATTTTTTAGCCAGTTATAAAATACCTAGAAAAAATCCTTTAAAAGACTTTTATTATATACAGGCTAGGCAGAACTATATTGATTTAAATGATACGGATTCTCAAATATCTACATTTGAGGTGCATTACGTTGATCAAGACTATTCAAATTGGAGTTTTGATTATGGAGCATTTGTTCATTTAGAAGATTATATTCAAGGTATTGATGAAGGATATGCCAAACTTATTGGACCTAAGTATAAATTAAGTTACTATAAAGCTTTTCCGAGACTAGATCCTAGAACTGGTCAGAGATTTAATTTACAAATGTCTGCAACTTATCATTCACCAGATGATATTAATTTTTTACATATTTACGCTCAATATAAATGGTTAACCAGTCCGACGAGAAACTCTCGTTTTTTAATGAGATATGATTTAGGTATAAACTTTAGTGATGATTATTCAAAAATACCACCATCATTTAGATTTTTTACTGGTGGTGATACTACTGTTAGAGGTTTTGGGTATAATACTTTATCTGTAAGGGATAGTGAAGGATATTTAGCAGGTGGAAGATATTTAACAGTAGGCTCAGGGGAGTTGCAAGTTCCTACATTTTCAGATATTAGACAAACATTATTTGCGGACATTGGGCATGCATATAATAATTTTAATAAAAAAGATTTTAATATTGGTGTAGGTACAGGTGTTCGTTATATATCGCCAATTGGTTTGATAAAATTTGATGTTGCAGCAGGTATTTCTGAAACACATATTCCGTTTCATATACATTTTGGAATAGGGCCTGATTTATAATGGTTAGATTAGATTTATCGAGAGTAAAATTAAAATCAAAAAAGATTTTAGGAATTAGTTATAAAACAATAAATCGTATTTATAAAGTTTGTTTCTATTTTATTTTTTCTTTATTTTTTTTACTTTTAATATCAATAACAGTTGTTTTGTATTCTCATAATGCAACTGGTATGGTTTGGAATCTTCTAAAATCTAGTGATATTGGGCTTGAGGGTGATTTAAAAGGAAGATTTATTGATGGAATTTCTATAGATAATTTTGCATTAAGAATTCCTGATGTAATTACAATAGAATCAGAAAAAGTAATTTTAGAATATAATTTGCACTCTCTTTTTAAACTTAATTTAAATTTTTCAAAAATAGAAGCTACTAACTTTTTGTTAATTATTGGTAATAAACCAGAGAATTTTCCATTGATTGGAAATTTTTTGAGTGAAAGACTTTATGAAGTTCGTTCATTTGTTTTAAAAAATGATAAAGCTAAATCTTTAACAAGAGTTTATTCAAAAAAAGAGGATTCAACTTATTATATAGCTCCTGATAATCCTATTATTACCGATGATGTGGGGGATATGGTTAAACAAGATATACCTTATGGTTCTGACTTGTTTCCAATGGTGGATGTTCCAATAAGTATTAATATTGAAAATATTGTAGTTAACAATTTTTTAATGATTTCTGATGCTGTAGATGTTGCTATTGCAGAGTTTTATTCATCAGCACAATATCGTAAAAAAACTATTTACCTGGGGGCTACAAAAGCTAAGTTTATAGATGTTTTGCTACATAATGAACGTTTTGTAGAAGATGAATTAAAAACTCCAACATATACAGAGAATTCAAATAATCTATTAGAGAATAAATTATCAAAATCTAAAGATACCAAAAATGTAAAAGATGCAAAAAATAAAAAAACTACACCAAATAAATTTGTCTTTCCTTCAAATTTAGAAAAAGCATTAGAACAAAAAACTACAATAGATATATGTAATCATGATTGTTTTGCTAATAAAATTTCGATAATGCCTGCAGTTGTTCTTCCATTTAAAGTGGTGGTTGATGATTTTGTAGCGGAAAACGTTTTATATCACCAAGATGGGTATTCAACAGGTGTAGGTATTTTAAGCTTGTCAGGTATATATGAAAAAAGTTTAATAAAAGTAAAATATATTAATATTATTCATGAACTTGGTTCTGCACAATTAAAAGATGCCTATATAGATTTAATAAATCACTATTCAATGCAAGGATATTTGTATGCTCAATCGGATAATGAGCAAGATTATTTTTCATTATTAGCAAATCATAAATTAGAAGCTTTTATAGATGGTGATTTGGCTTTATTATCTGGAAAAATAAAGATTTTAGGTACTGAAAATTTAATGGTTGATGCTTCATTAAGTCCATTAGATAGTGTATTGCCTTTTAAAGTAGAAATTCATAGTGAAGGTTTACAATGGCCTCTTTCTCGATCTCAATATACTATTGGAAAATTTAACTTAAAGGCAAAAGGAAATCTTGATGGTTTTTTAGCAAAACTTGAATTAAATAATATTAGTTTTTCTATATCAGATGAAAAATTGCATGTAGATAGCTTAGTAGCTACAAATTTTAAAAAATTAAAGATTTATAAATTAGATGTTACCAATAAAAATAAAGATGAGGTAAAACTTGTAGGTCATGCAGATATTTCAGGTACTTTTGGTTTTGATGGGATTATTTCAGGAAAAATAAAGGATTTATCTTCATATGTACCAAATGTAAATGGACATTTAGAATTTGAAATCGAACCTGATTTTTATTATCAGAATTTAGATAATTGGAAATTAAAAACCAGAAAACTGTATAGTAAAGGACAGATTTTTAATCAAAATTTATTGTTGAATAATTCAAGTTTAAATGTTTTAGTAAAAAAAGGGAAGTATTATGGAAATATTGATGATTTGTTGCTTACCTTTGGAGAAAATAAACTTTATTTGAAAGGTTCTTTTGATGATAATGTAAATATATTTTCTAAAATAGGAATAAAAGATTTTTCGAATTTTAATATAGCTGGTTTAATAGGTGATGCCAATATTGATTTGGAAGTTAATGGCAGTATAAAATCACCACTAATAAACTTGTCACTATCATCTAAAAACTTTATATTTAATAATCATAAGCTTAAAGATATTCAATTAAAGGGTGATATTTCAACAGATAATTATGTATTAACAAGTTCAAAAGTAAATTTATCATTAAGGGAATATAAAATAGATAAGTATATTATTCTCCGAAAATTATCAATCTTTATTACAGGTTCTGAGGCTTATCATAAATTATTACTTGCTACGAAACTATTGGATGGTGATCTATCTTTAACAGAAGAAGGACAATTAAATAACAATAGATCTTCTTATAATTTTAATTTTAAAGATTTTAATCTTAATGTAAAAAAAATAATTACCAAATTAGAATCCCCAATGATGGGAACTTTAGATTTAAAATCTAAAATTGTATTAAATACCAAAACTATTATTTTTAATTTAAACAATAATAAATTAATTATAAAACCTATATTTTTTGATTCATTAACTAAAAATGGTACCATAAAGTTTGAAGCTAAAAATTTTGATGTAATGAGGTATAAATCCCTATTACCTAATAACTTTTCAATGAAAAATTCTGTAGATATAGAAGTTGATATGTCCTTTGAAAAAGGTACTCCTATAGGGTTTATTAATCTCAAGTCAGATGAAAATCATATTGTTTATAACAAAAATAGAATTGATTTTAATGAATTTAAAACTACAGCAAATTTTTATAAAGACTCTAAAGTTGACTTGATTACTTTATTGGATTTTGGGAAAAATGGAAATATTAGTTCCAAAGTAATTGTTGAAGATCCGTTAAATAAAAAATTGTTAAACGGTAATTTAAAAGTTGATAATGTTGATTTAAATATGTTTGCAAAAATATCACCAGATATCAGTCATGCAATAGGTGTTATAAATGCAGAATTAGAATATAAAGGAAGTATAACAGAACCTTTACTTTTTGGATATATAAAAATAAACGACAGTAGTATATATCCTATTATGGATATTGGTTATGTAACTGCAATCAACACGATTATGAACTTTAAAGGTTCTACTGCAGATATAAATTCATCCATGTTTTTACGTGAAAAAAAAGCAACTATTATTGGTTCTGTTTCCTGGTTACCTGAAATAGTTGCTAATTTAACTATTGATACTGAAGAATTACCAATTAATTTGCTAGGGTATGGTAATGGCATTATAAAACTATCATTAAATGGTGAATATAGAGATAATACAGCAACGGTAAAAGGAGATATTAACTTTCCATTCGCAGATATTAGAGTTAAAGAATTACCAGAAAGTTCTATTTCATCGTCTAGTGATGTTATTGAAATAAGTAAAGATGAAGAAGGTAATTACGTTGTAAAAAAGAATACTAATTTGAATATCTCATTGAGAATTAACTTAAAAATTGGTCCAGATGTTACAGTTAGAGCTTTAGGTCTTAAAACCAAATTAAAAGGTGATTTAAGTATAAGCCAAAGACCAAAAAAAGCATTAACCATGAGAGGAAATATAGACTTAGAGAATGGTAGGGTTCATGCTTATGGTCAAAATTTAATTATTGAAGAAGGTAAGATTACTTTTAATGGGGATGTTGCGAATCCGAATATAAATATTAGGGCTATTCGAGATCCTCATTCTATGGAAAATGAATCTATAAAAGCAGGGGTTGTTATTTCAGGGTCGGTTTCATCTCCACAAATTAATGTGTTTACTCAGCCTGTTATGTCTCAAAGCGAATCTTTATCATATTTACTAAGAGGAAAGGGGTTAGACCAAAGTGCAGCTAGTAGCCAGAGTATGAGTTCTCAACTACTTATTGGTATTGGTTTGATGCAAACCTCAAATGTTATTAGTAAAATCGGTGAAACCTTTGGTTTTGAAGATGTTACTCTAGATTCTAAAGGAAGTGGTGACGATACAGCTGTAGAAGTTTCTGCATATATTTTACCAAAGGTGCAAGTTGCTTATGGTTATGGTATATACAATGCTTTATCAGAATTTAGAGTTCGTTATGAAATGTTTCCACGTTTCTATATTGAAGGAATAAGTGCTTTAGAACAGTCGATAGATGCAATATATAAGTTTGAATTTTAAATAAGATATAGAATATAATTATATTTGCATCACTTTTTTTATTCTTGAAAGTTGTGTTTGTATAAATTTAACATATATAATGTCTAGTATCAGTGAATATTTATTTGGTTTCTATATTTACAAAGTATTTTGTGCTTTTGTTTCGTTAATGATGATATTATAATAGTGTAAATAATGGGTAATTTAGATAATTACAGTGTTTTAGATTTGTAGAGTATGCAAAATCAATGAATTATGATTACTGTATATATTTAACGTATTGAGTGATAAAACTGATAACAATTTTAATAGTGTATTAGAAAAAATAAGTAGGACTTTGTATGAAAAGAATATATAAAAATGTATTGTTATTTAGTGTTTCAATGGTATTAGGTTTCGGTATATATACATCTAGTTATGCAGCAAATATAGCCTTTAACAAAGATTTTAAAATTATGATTGATCCAGGTCATGGACAGGTTCATTATGGTATAGTGTCAGCGTCGGGTATTAAAGAGAATAAGTTAAATATCGATTATGCTGTTTCTTTAAAAGAAAAATTAGATAAAATGGGTTTTACAGTGTCTTTAACTCATGATGAAGAAAAAGATGTAACTATAAATGAAAGAATTAATAGTGCTGAAGGTTATAATTTATTTATATCAATTCATCATGCAACAGTAGATAAAAAGTATTGTACCACAAATGATAAAGGTCATTGTCAGGCGGATCATGGTAAGGGGTATACTATATTTGTAGATCCTGATAGTGAAAATTTTCAAGAATCATGGAATTTTGCAGAGTATATTGGTCGTAGTTTAAGCATGCAAGATTATAAAGCAAGCAATTACCATGGTGAAGATCTTCCTGGAGAGGGGAAACAAGCATTAAATGAAGAGTTAGGTATTTTTGCTTACCCTGAATCAAAAGTTATTTCAAAATTAAAGATGCCTGCAATAATTTTAGAAGTAGGTAATGTGGCAAATTCAGAAGATGAAAAACGTACAACTAATAAAAAGTTGCGTGATAAAATGCAAAAAGTTATTGTGCAGTCTATATTACAGTATCGTCAAAATAAAAATGATGAATAAAAATAGATAAAGATAAAATATTTTTAAATATAGGAACGTACAGAAATGACGTTCCTTTTTTAATTATTTTTGAATTGAGAATAAGCGCTGATTGTTTGTACCTGAACTGCACGGTGCACTATATCGTAATTTTTTGATAAAAAGGCTTTTTCAATATCTATATCTTTTAGATCTTCAAGGTCTTTGTACCAGGATTTTTTTGAGGCATCCCAATTATATTTATGGGATTTTAATATGTTTATTGTTTCTATTGGTACTTTTGTTGCGTATATACGATATTTTTGAGAAATGCTGGCTTTGTACAATTCTTTTAAGGCTATAGGCATAATACGAAATAGATAGATTAAACTCATACAACTTGCCACGCTATCTAAGGTATCATAAAAATATCCTTGCAAATTTATAATTAGTTGTTGATTTCCACTCCTAAATTTATAATTGATTTGTTTCCAAGGTATATTTTTACTAGAACTAACCCATCGTAAATTTAAAAGAAAGTTGTTATTTTTAAATTTTTCTTCAAAAAAAGTTCTAGCGATTTCAGCTTTATGACAAATAATAATAGGGTTATCTCTTAAAAATATTGCCACCTCTTCATCATGTATATAGGCATTTTGTAATTTTATTTGGGATATTCCTGTTAAATTCAGAATAGTGTTAGAAAGTGGTATATTCGGGTTCTGATATTTATGAAAAACATCTGTAATTTCGGTAATTTTATTTTGAGAAATTGAATACGATGTTTTTACCATTGCTAATTCAATTAAAGGTGATGAGATTATTGAACCTGTTGTTTTAAGTTCTAAAAATACTAATGAAATTTCGTCATTAACTTTTGTGTCTAATTTAATAGGAAATGCAGAAATTTCATTATATTGGGTGAACGGGACTTTAACTAATAATCTATAATCTTTTGGAGAGTCTAAAATTTCATTAAATTTTTCAAGTGGAAATAAATTATCAGATTTATTCATTTATAAGTACCATTTATACAAACAATAACTTAGATAAATAGTATCATTTTTAAGAAAATAAATCAAAATTGCGAAAATAGGTAGAATATAAAATTTCACAGCTTAAGTATTTTTATCTCAAAATTTTGAAAATGAAATTTATTATATGTGTTAGCTTAGAATGTAAAAGTGTGATAAATATTTTTATTTTTAACAAATAATATGTATTTTTTTTTATTGATGTAATATTTGAAAATGTTTATTTTTATTAATGCTTATTAAGATTATTAAAAATAAATATTTATAGTATGTTATTAAAGATAAAGGTGTAAAAAATGAGATATAGAAAAACAACCTTAAGTACAGCTATTTTTTTAGCAATTTCTTTTCTTTCTACTGGTTGTGGCGGTGGTAGTAGTAGCGGCAGTAGTAATGAAGGCAGTAGTGGTGATAATGCAACCAAAACAAAAGCTCTTAATGTTCAAATTATCGATGGTTATTTAAAGGATTCAAAAGTATGCGCAGATATTAATAGAAATTATTTCTGTGACCCTGGTGAACCTGACGGGATTACTGATGAATTCGGTAAGGTAACATTGGATGTTCCAGAAAATGTTCTTAATGAGAATAATAGTATAAAGGTTTTATCTCATACACGTAAAGGAAGTGGTAATAAAATTCTTGGAAAAGACTCAGTTACTGATAGAGATATAGTATTAACAGCTAATATATTTATTAATAATGGAGAATTTAAGAATGAAAATAAAATAACTCCATTTACAACGTTAGTTGATAGTACTTTTAAGCAACAAGATATAAAAGACTTAAAAGAAGAACTTTATCAAGAAGTAATTGGTAAATTAGCTGAAACTTTAGGATTAAAGAAGGAATTAATTGATCATGATTATAATGATCCTCATGCTGTTTCAGAAAATCCAGATCTCTTAAAGAACCTTGTAGCTGGTGAAATAATTGTACGTAATGATTTAATTCCAAAATCACTAGATGATGCTAAGAATACTACAGAAGAAGCAAGTCAAACAACAGAAAGTATTTCTAATAATGTAGTTGAATATAAAGAAATTGTTGAGGATATAGTAAAAAATACAGATGGTGAGGACGTAGAAAACATAGGTAATATTGTATCAAATAAGATTGAAGAAACTGTAGCTAAATTAGGTACATCATTTAGAACTATTACAGGTGGTGATGCAGATGAATGGCGTTGTGGTGTAACTAGGAGTAATAACGTTTTTTGTTGGGGAAATAACTCTTCTGGTATTTTAGGTGACCCCGATTTATATCGTTATGACGAAGAAACAAAATTACCGTTAAATGGATGGAAAGAAGTTGATTTGTTTAGTGCAAAACCTGTAGCAGTAAAGATAAATGAAAAGAATGCTGATGGTAGTTACAAACTTCTTGAAAATGTAAAAAATTTATCAGCTGGTAATGGACATGCTTGTGCTGTAACTAATAATGGTGAAGTATATTGTTGGGGCCAAAATTTCCATGGGCAATTAGGTAATGATCAAATCGGAAAAACAGAAGATGGTACAGGATTTGGGTTACTAGCATCAAGGGTAGTTAAAGGTGAGCAGAACAAAGATGATACGTCAGTAAATTATTTGAATAATATTGAAAGCGTAACATTGGCTCATAATGTATCTTGTGCTCTTACAAGAGATGGCGAAGCGTACTGTTGGGGAGATAATACAGCTAAACAGTTAGGTGGTGATCATAAAGATGCTCAAACAGAACCGTACAGGGATGTATTATCAAAAGAAGGTATTTCTATGTATGGATTTATAAAATCTGTTCCACATCCTGTTAAAGTCCAATTCCCTGAAGAAGTTAAAAAGGTTACAAAACTTATTAGTGGTATATGGGCGTATTGTGCTATTGCAGAAGTTACAGATATAACAGATGAACCAAATCTATATTGTTGGGGAGATGATACAAGAGGTTTGGTAACTCATAACTGGGAGCAGTATATAGAAGACTTTAGAGATAGATATGAAGGCAAATTACTGACTCAGGATGGAACCAAACCAATAACAGATTATGAACCATGGACTTGGCATATATACGAAGAAAGTAATGAATGGTATCCTCTTTATAGTGTTCCTGTAACTAAAATAAAATTTGATAAAGAACTAAACAAAATTGAATTCGATTTGAAAGATATTGATGATTTCAAAATTTCAGGTTTTGATAGTAATTTGCTTTTTGTTGATGAAAAAAATGGCTATATTTATAGTAATTATTGTGGTGGTTCTGAAGACAAAACAGCTTATTGGACTGTATCATCTCCTGAAAGGATGAATCATGAAAAAATAAAGAAAGTACAAGTCGATCATGAAGAAAAGCATAAATTTATATTATCTGATGCTGGAAAATTATACAGTTTCAGTCGCTATAATAGACATGGAGATCTTGGTAATGGTACAATAGATCGAGATGATGTTGAAGGGGATGAAGCTGAACTTTTCCCTAATTTACCTGTTGTATTGGACGCAGACGGAAAGAATGCTTTATCAGGAGTTGTTGATGTATTTACTAATAAACGTTCAATTTGCGCAACTGTTGCTGTGACTGATGTTGATAATCCAGATGAAACAAATAAAGTTGCTGTGAAGTATGATTTATACTGTTGGGGTTCTACTACATTTGGGCAGAATGGTTATGATAATGGCGACAACGGATTTAGCTATAGTGACACTTCTGACGAATGGGATGGTAAAACTGATAAGAATAAATATTTTGATAAGTATACTCGTTATGATAAGCTACCAAAATTAGTAACTTTTTTTGATAAAGAATAGTGTAAAATTATATAAATCAAGAAAAGTATAAATATTTAAAAATGTTGAAGCCTCTCAAATTTGAGAGGCTTTATTTAAAAAATTTTATTAACCATATATTTACATATTGTTAGTAATAAAAATTTTTGTTATTTGAATTTTTTAACAGCAACGGAGCAATCTTTTTTATAAAAGCATATACCTATTCCTGTAACAGATTTGTAATCAGGATCTTCTATAAAATCTTCTGCATATTTTTGGGTAATTATTTGTTCTATTGCTTCTTGAGATATTTTACTCTTTATATCTTTTTTATTATTTGTTTGTTTTATTTCTATTATCACTACTTGATTATCTTCTGATTTTAATAAAAAATCTGCATAACCATCACCTGCTTCAGCATTTGATTCAAATGTTAATATATCACTAGAAACTGTTGCAAATGCTCCTCCTAAGAAACCATGATATAAATTCTCATGTGGAGCTTTTGTTGCAAAATCTCTTATGGATATATACCTTGATAAAAGACGTTTTATATTTATAGCTATATCTTCTCTATTTCCTGCAAATAAACTTTTTACTAAATTTATAATATTTGAATTATAAGTTGTATTTGTTTTAAAGAATTCTAATATCTTTTCTTTAAAACATTCTTTGATTTCGTTATTTGGTATATAAATTT
>JBJFGR010000027.1:0-20731 GCA_051892875.1 Succinivibrionaceae bacterium | reverse complement strand
TAAGCCCCGTAAGGCTTAGAGTCACTTTTCGTGTTACGCAACTGTCGAACTTCCGTAAATAAAAGAATTAGAGTTGCATAAATAAAGGCTCTGGTGCATATTTCTCAATTTTTACCCACAACTATGAATGAAAACACAAAAGATACAAAATAAAAATATACTTTATACGTTTATTTTTAATAATAGTCTGTCATTACGTTTTCAATAAAAACAATTTTGATTTTTATTTATTTCTTAAAAATAAATTGCAGATCTGTTTTAAAATAGTAAAATGTAACCGTTTCTTGTTTAAAAAGAGGTTAGTATGTTAGAAAAACTTCGCAATATTGCAATTATTGCTCATGTGGACCATGGTAAAACAACACTTGTTGATAAATTACTAAGACAATCAGGTACATTAGATCGTTCTATGGATGGACAAGAACGAGTTATGGATTCTAATGATATAGAAAAAGAACGAGGTATTACTATTTTAGCTAAGAATACTGCTATTGAGTGGAATGGATATAGAATCAATATCGTTGACACTCCAGGTCATGCAGACTTCGGTGGTGAAGTTGAACGAGTGATGAGCATGGTAGACAGTGTATTATTATTAGTTGATGCTGTTGATGGTCCTATGCCTCAAACAAGATTTGTTACCCAAAAAGCTTTTAAACAAGGTTTAAAACCAATAGTAGTTATTAATAAAGTTGACAGACCTGGAGCTAGACCAGATTGGGTAATTGATCAAGTTTTCGATCTTTTTGATAATCTTGGTGCAACTGATGAACAACTTGATTTCCCTATTGTTTACGCTTCTGCTTTAAATGGTTGGGCAACTTTAGATCTAAATAAACCATCAGAAAATATGGATCCTTTATTCCAAACAATTATTGACTTGGTAGAATGTCCAAAAGCCAATCCTGATGGTGATTTCCAAATGCAAATATCACAACTAGATTATTCTTCATATGTTGGTGTAATTGGCGTTGGTAGAATTACAAGAGGTACAGTAAAGCCAAACTTACCTATATCTGTAATAAGTCCAAACGGAACTGTTAGAAATGGTAAAATAGGTCAAGTTTTAGGATATTTAGGATTAAAAAGAACTGAAGTTGATGAAGCTAGAGCAGGTGATATTGTTGCTATAACAGGTTTGGGTGATTTAAAAATTTCTGATACCATTTGTGCACAATCAAACGTTGAAGCTCTTCCACCATTAACCGTTGATGAACCAACCGTTACAATGACCTTCCAAGTAAACACTTCCCCTTTTGCAGGACAAGAAGGTAAATTTATAACTTCTAGAAATATTTTAGAACGTTTACAAACAGAATTAGTTCATAATGTAGCTTTAAAAGTTGAACAAACCAAAGATCCTGATAAGTTTAAAGTGTCAGGAAGAGGTGAATTGCACCTATCAATTTTAATTGAAAATATGAGGCGTGAAGGCTACGAATTAGCAGTTTCTAGACCTGAAGTTATTATAAAGGAAATAGATGGCAAAAAGATGGAACCTATGGAAAATCTTACTATCGATATAGAAGAACAACACCAAGGTTCTGTAATGGAACAATTAGGTATACGAAAAGCAGATCTTAAAAATATGGTACCCGATGGAAAAGGACGTGTAAGACTCGATTATGTAATACCTTCTAGAGGTTTAATTGGTTTCCAAACTGAATTCATGACCTTGACATCTGGAACAGGGCTATTATATCACTCTTTTGATTCTTATGGTGAATGGAAAGGAGGATCTATTGGTCAACGTAAAAATGGTGTAATGATTTCAAATGAAACAGGAAAAGCTCTTGGTTATGCTATTTGGTATTTACAAGACCGCGGTAGAATGTTTATAGAACATGCTCAGGAAGTGTATGAAGGACAAATTGTTGGTATTCATAACAGAGATAATGATTTAACTGTAAACTGTTTAAAAGGGAAAAAATTGACAAATGTTAGAGCCTCAGGAACAGATGATGCTATAGTTTTAGTTCCTCCTATCAAATTTTCTCTTGAACAAGCTCTTGAATTTATAAATAACGATGAATTGGTTGAAGTTACACCAAAAAGCATTCGTTTACGTAAAAAATTATTAACAGAATTAGATAGAAGAAGAGCTTTCAGAGAAATTGGCGGTGGCAGAGATCAGGAAGAATCTAAATAATACTTTATAAAACTATTAACATTTATTAATTATATAATATATTTAAAACAATAACCACTTTTAAAAAAAGTGGTTATTTTATTCAACCTATTGTTTTAATATTATTTATCAACATTTCTCTTACAGTGTTTGCTATTCTAGGTGAACAAATAACAACCATTTCAGAAAAAGCTATTCCATCTACCCATTCTGCTTGATTAGTTATTGGATAACATTCACCTCTAACTCCATGAATTACAAAAGGATACCCCTCTCCAAAATCAAAAATACCTTTTAATCTTAAAATAGCATCACCATATTGATTACAAATTAAATTAAAAGCACAAATTACGGATATTCTATTTAATGGTTTATTAAAAGATAAACTAATTGTTTCATAACTAGAATGCGTTACTAATTTTTTACTAACTATATTCCCCTTTTTCAAAGGTGAAAAACTTGAAGCCAATTTATAATTTTTTCGTTGTGAATTTATCCAATCCAATATTGATTTAATATTCTTAGGTGTATTAAATATCTCAAAAGACGAAAAAGCATCTAATGGTACATTATCAATACTTGATTTAAATATTAGAGAAGTTGGATTTAAATTTCTTAACGTTTCATTAAGAACTGATAAATCTTCTTCTGACAGTAAATCACTCTTACTTATAATAATTTTATCAGCCATTGCTATTTGCTTAACAGATTCATAATTTTCAGATAATTCTTTAGATGCATTTAAGCCATCAACTACTGTAATAATACCAGCAAAGCAATAATTACATTCTATATCTATGTAGTGAAATAATAAATCTATAATAGGAGCTGGATCTGCAACACCTGTAGTTTCTATTATCACTCTATTAAATTTAAAATCAGGGTTATTTTCTTTTTCTTCTACTAGATAATGTAAAACTTTTACTAAACCTTCTTGGACCGTACAACAAATACACCCAGAATCTAATAACACAACAGGGTTATCTGTTGATATTAATTTATCATCTATTCCAATCTCACCAACTTCATTAATAATAAGAACCGTACCTTTCATATTCTGATTTTGTACTATTTTATTTAATAAAGTTGTTTTACCACTTCCTAAAAAACCTGTTAAAATTTGTAATGGAACTTGTTCTAAAATATTACTCATACACAAACCTTCATCTTATTTTAAAAAGCTTATAACTTCTTTTTTTACTATATCTATTATATTTTGTTTTTCTATAAGTACATCATGATACGAATTTAACAAAAAAACAATCTTCTGATAAAAATTATCATTTTTATGATTTTTAAAAAATTCTTCAGCGTCTTTCGAAGAAACAACATTATCATCTATGGCAATAAAACATAAAATATTTTTATTTATTTGCCAATTACCATTTTTTATCTTATCTATTGTTGATAAGACACTATCCATCCATTTAACAGACACTCCGCCTAGTTTTGCATTAGGATATTTATTGTATAATTTATAGTACTTTTTATGATTATTCAAATCATGTGTTTTCATTTTTTTATTAGCATATTCTACAGAAAAACTTCTCTGACCGTAAAAAAAATTATCTAAGCTTTTATTTAAAATTTTATACATTATTTTTTGAAAAAAAATTAAAAACTTTATTATTATATTAGGACACCAAGTCTTTATACCAACAAAAGGAGAAATAAAAACAATCTTATCTATAAACTTTGGGATAATATTCTTCTTTAGTAATGATAATGTAACTGTTGCGCCCATTGATACTGAAATCATATAACATTTTTTATTAAAATCTAAAATAGAAATTACTTTTTCTAAATCATTTTCATAATAATTAAAAGATTCTATATGGCATACAGAAAAAACATTTGACAGTCTTTCATTAAAACCTTGCCCCCTATGGTCATATGAAATAACAACAAAACCTAAATTCACCAAAAAATTTATAAATTCATAATATTTATAAACAATCTCCCCTTTTCCTAAAACCAAAAGAACACAACCCAATTCAACTTTATTTTCTGGTGAAAACTTATAAGTATTCAAAAGATATTTATCATCGGTTTCTGTATAAAAATTTTCTTTATGCATCTATGATCTTTTTCTTATAACGCGTATAACATTAGAAACATTTTTAATTTTTCTTATAATATCCGCTAAATGTATTCTATCTCTAACGGTTACCACCAAATTTAAAATATAAATTTTACCTTCTTTTTCTTCTGATGTTATTGCATCTATGTTAGCACTTGATAAAGATACAGCATTACTTATTTCACCTAATATACCTTGATGATTTATTATCTCTAATCGCAATCCAGCTTCAAAAACTTCATTACAAGCATTGGTATAATCCCAAGTTACATTTAAGAATTTGTCTTTATCTAAATCTTTAGATTTTATATTTGAGCAGGAAATTGTATGAATAACTAAACCTTTTCCTGGGTTAATATGTGCAATAATCCTATCACCTGGAATAGGTCTACAACAATTTGCAAACACATAACTTAACCCCCCTGTTCCTATAATAGATGACGGTAATAAATTAGAAGAAGAGGAACCTTTTTGGAGATTTTCCATACTTTTACCAAGTAATTTATTTGCAACAATAACTGTAAATAAATTACCCAAAGCAATGTCAACGTATAAATCCTCTAATGAGGCTTTATTAAAGCATACTAATACTTCATTAACTTTTTCTTCTGATATATCTTCTAATTTTGTACTTCCTAATGCTTTCTTTAAAAGTCTTTTACCTAATAATTGACACTCTTCTATTCTCAAACTTTTTAAAAATTGTCTTATTTTCGTTCTAGCTTTTGAGGTTACAACACTATCTAACCACAATGCATTTGGTTGGGCGTTTGGAGATATAACTATTTCTACACTTTGACCAGACTTTAAGGATCTATTCAATGGATAAGGATGATGATCTACCCTTGCACCAATACAATGCTGACCAATATCACTATGAACAGCATAAGCAAAATCAACAGGTGTTGCCCCTGTAGGTAATTCAAAAATTTTTCCTTCTGGAGTAAAAACATAGATTTCATCAGGGAATAAATCTGTCTTTACACTTTCTATAAATTCAAAAGAATTACTAGCACTCTGTTGAAGTTCTAACAAACTATTTAACCATCTCTGAGTATGTATTTGTGTAGAAGAATTCGCTATTTCTGATCCATTTAACTTATAAAACCAATGAGCCGCAATACCACGTTTCGCGGTTTCATCCATGTCTTTGGTTCTTATTTGTATTTCAATAGGCACCCCGTGAGGACCTATCAATGATGTGTGTAACGATTGATATCCATTAATTTTTGGAATAGCTATGTAATCTTTAAAAGAACCTGGTCTTGGTTTAAACAGATTATGCATCTGACCTAATACTCGATAACAAGTATCTACATTATCAACAATGATTCTAAAACCATAAACATCCATTATTTCATGAAACTGAATATCCTTCTTTACCATTTTTTGATAAATTGAATATATATTCTTTTCTCTTCCTAAAACTTCATAAACAATATCTGTTTCATCTAATCTCCCTTTTATATCTTCAATTATTGAAGATATTATTTCTTTTCTATTATTTCTAGCTCTTTTTATAGCTTCTTTTAAAACTCTATATCTCATGGGATACAAAGCTTCTAAACCTAGTTCTTGTAATTCACTTTTTATACTATTAATCCCTAATCTATTAGCTATTGGTGCAAAAATTTCTAAAGTTTCTTTTGCAATTCTTCTTCTTTTATCAGGTCTTAACGCTCCTATAGTTCTCATATTATGAGTTCTATCAGCTAATTTTATTAAAATGACTCTGACATCGCTTGTCATAGCCATAATCATTTTTCTAAAATTTTCAGCTTGAGCTTCTTTGTGATCTCTAAATTGCAATTTATCAAGTTTTGTTACACCTATCACTAATTTACAAACCGTACTACCAAATAATTGTTCAATTTGAACTTCTGATATCGGAGTATCTTCCACCACATCATGTAACAAAGCTGCCATTATTGTTTCATAATCCATCTTCATATTCGCTAATATGATAGCAACAGCAATGGGATGCGTTATATAAGGTTCACCACTAGATCTAGCTTGACCTTCGTGTGCATTCTTAGCACATTGATATGCTGATTCGATTTTGCCAATTTGTTCTGGAAGTAAGTAGGTCTGTAAAATTTTTTTTAAATCATCAAATAAACTTAATAACAAAACCTTCACCTATAAATTGTCAACAGAAATGTTGGTAACAAGTAATTAAAAGCATAAAAGTAGCTTTCAGCTACTTTTATAATATTACTCAAACAAAGACATATCATCCAAGATAGGAAGAGATGTATCTGCAATATCGTTAAACGTATCTGAATTTCTTAATCTATCTTTCTGATCTTGCTTATCCATAAATTCTTCAGAAATAAACCCTTCTTCAATTTCTCTTAAAGCTATTACCGTTGCTTTATCATTTTCTATTTCAACTAATGTAGGATTTCCTGCAGATATCTGCCTTGCACGACGCGCAGCTATTAAAACTAAATCAAAACGATTGCCAACTTGTCTAACCGCATCTTCAACAGTAACACGAGCCATATAAACCCCTTAAATAAACATAAATTATTAGAGCAATTTGGATATTATATCATTATTTTTATCTTTTTGATATTGTAGTTTATATCTTGTTGAAACAACTATAGCTCTTAACGCTTCCAAACTTTCATCAAAGTTGTCATTAATAATGCAATAATCATATTCATCATAATGAGACATTTCGCTTTTTGCTTTTGACATTCTCATTTCTATAACTTCTTTTGAATCTTGATTTCTTGTATACAACCTTCTTTCTAGTTCTTCCAAACTTGGTGGTAATATAAAAATCGATTTAACATTTTTTTCTTGTTTTCTTATTTGACGAGCACCTTGCCAATCAATATCTAAAAAAACATCAACACCATTATTTAATTTTTCTTGAATACAATATTTAGAAGTACCATAATATTTTCCAAATACACCCGCCCATTCATAAAAAGAATCTTTTTCAACCATTTTTTTAAATTCTTCTTCTGATATAAAATGGTAATCAACACCATCTTGCTCACCTGGTCGCATAGATCTTGTTGTATGAGAAATGGAAACATACATCTTTCCATCTGAGTTATATTTACTCAGTAACGATCTAATTAAACTTGATTTTCCAGCTCCACTAGGAGAAGATATTATAAACAAAGTACCCTTTTGCATCATTATTTATCCATATTTTTTTGCCACGCTTCTTCATCAAAAACAAAATTCTTTTCTTCTTCTAACGTTTCACATGAAACATTAGAAGCTATTGAATGCAAGCAATTAAAATAATTACTTAAAATATCCTTAGCTTCTTCTACGCCTGTTCTATCTACTGATGAAAACGGTAAAATATCATAATTACAACCAAATTCAATTAAATCTTTTTTTACACCTATTAAAGCATTTTTTACATACTGTTTCTTTAATTTATCTGATTTTGTTAACAATATAAGAACTTGCAAATTTGATAATGCCGCCCACGTTAAAATTTGTCTATCAAGATCTTTTAATGGATGACGAATATCCATTAAAACAACAATTGCTTTTAAAGATTTTCTATGTTGTAAATATTCAGTAAGTGCCTTTTGCCACTTTTTCTTAACTTGTAACGGAACAGCAGCATAACCATATCCAGGAAGATCTATTATTCTTTTATCATCAATAACATTAAAAACATTAATTAATTGAGTTCTACCAGGGGTCTTACTTGTTTTTGCTAAATTTTTCTTATTTGTTATTATATTTAATGCTGAAGATTTTCCTGCATTAGATCTACCAACAAATGCTATTTCAATACCTATATCATCTGGTAATTTAGACATATCAGGAGCACTTGTTACAAAAAAAGTTTTATTAAAATTTATTTTTTCCATAAATAATCTTACTATAAGCCAAGAGAAGCTAATAAATCATCAGCCTCTGATGATGATATATTTTCCTCTTTTTTATCTTTATTTTTTGTTTTTACTTCTTCAATTATTTTATCTGGATTAATATCGCGATTAGGAATAAATTCATCAATTTGAACAAAATGTGTTTTATCCATAGCTAATTCCATATAAAATATATTATTATTTTCAGTATAAAAAGATACTCTGTGGGCGACAGGTCTATCTAAATTCGCATTAACACTTATACGAACTTGTTTATTTAATGTTAACATTTTTGGTTGACTTTGAGTTATTGACGAATGAAGTTCTTGACTGACTTTTGATGTAAAATCACCTAATATTTGGTTCATTAACTCTCCCATTACGTTACCAACTTCATCAGATGTATAAACTGTAGTTAATTCTTCTTTAGGCATACCCATATTTATTAAATAATTTGAGTAAACTTCCATCGCTGCAGCTGCTGTAAAATTAATTACAACTAACCCTGAAAAAGCACCATCAAACAATACAAAACAACCAATATCTGGTTTTAAACAAGTTTTGCTTATTCTCTGAACTAAGGGTGAAAAATTTACTTCGTGTTTAGTCGCTTCAGATAAAACAGAAGTAACAGAATAACATAATTTCAACAAAAAATATCTTGTTGATATTGCATCAGTTGATTCAATTTCTTTGTCTTTGTGTAAACCCATGGCTATCATCTTTTAAAAATAAATCAGTAGTGTTAGAAGTCTAACAGAAAATAAACATAAAATCAGTGAGGGTTTAATCATTTTGGCCTATATTTTAATATTTCTTTCAAATAAAAAAATTGATAAGGAATTATAAAAATAACCCCACCTATTAAAAAAAATGCCATGTATTGACTTGGAACTATCTTAAAATCACTGAAGTGACAAAATATTCCTATTGCCATTAACGCTATACCTATCGCATAGCATACTTTCGTCCATAAAGGACTAGAAATAATAATCTTCATAAATATACCACATATACCATATAAAAATATATGGTATATCAAAGGCCAATCTTAATCAATACCTAGTTCTTTTAATTTCCTTGTTAAAGTATTTCTACCCCATCCTAGTAATTTTGCAGCCTCTTGTTTGTGATCATGAGTATAAATTAAAGCACTAGTCAACAATATCTTTTCATACTTTGGCGTTAGTATATCTAGCAAACCATCACCACCTTTTTTAAAATAATCATCAGCATATTTTTTTAATAATATTTCCCATGTAAGTTCAGTATTATCACTTACTGTCTCTGTAATAGTTTTTTCCTTATCAATAACTTTAACATTCTCATTAATATTTTGTAATTCTATTGGTAAATCAGAAACCGACACCTCTTGACCTGATGCCATAACTGTTAACCACTTACATACATTTTGCAATTGTCTTACATTACCAGGCCATGGTAATTGTTTAAAATACTCTATTGTCTCACTTGATAAAATTTTTGGTTCTATATTTAATTCTTTGGAAGCAACTGATAAAAATTTATTTGCTAACTGTGGAATATCTTCAGGTCTTTTTCTTAATGCAGGAATATGAATTCTTATTACGTTTAATCTATAAAATAAATCTTCTCTAAACTTTCCTTCAGAAACTAGTTTTTCAAGATTCTGATGTGTTGCTGCAATAATTCTAACGTCTACAGATATTGATTGATGACCACCTACCCTATAAAATTCTCCATTTGACAATACACGTAAAAGTCTTGTCTGTACTTCTAAAGGCATATCGCCTATCTCGTCAAGAAATAAAGTACCTCCATTCGCTTGCTCAAATCTTCCTTGTCTAGAAACATTTGCCCCTGTAAAAGCCCCTTTATCATGACCAAATAACTCAGACTCTATTAATTCTTTTGGTATAGCAGCCATATTAAG
Source organism: Succinivibrionaceae bacterium (assembly GCA_051892875.1). GTDB lineage: Bacteria > Pseudomonadota > Gammaproteobacteria > Enterobacterales > Succinivibrionaceae > JBJFGR01. Next base: position 10,760 of record JBJFGR010000027.1, on the reverse strand, counting down.
AGCTATAAATGGTTTATTATTTCTTTCACTATGCTTGTGTAATGCATGAGCTACTAATTCCTTACCTGTTCCTGATTCACCATTAATTAATACACTTATTGATGATCTTGAAAGTCTTCCAATTGCTCGAAATACCTCTTGCATAGCTACTGATTCCCCAATAATTTCAGGGCTTCTTGTGTCATTATTTATATTATTTCTAATAATACGAGACTCAAAATGTTGAGTTTCAGCCTTTTTAACTATTGCTATAGCTTCATCTATATCAAAAGGTTTTGGTAAATATTCAAAAGAGCCACTTTTATAAGAATTTACAGCGCTTGTTAAATCACTGTGAGCAGTTGTTATGATAACAGGGATATTTGCATCTATTTTATGAACCTCCTTGAGCATTTCAAGACCGTCCATACCTGGCATTCTTATATCCGATATAATAATATCGGGTATACTAATCTTTATAGAATCTAATAAAGATTCAGCTTCAGAAAAAGAAGTACATAAAAATCCTTCATGACTCAAAGCCTTTTCTAAAACAAACCTTATTGAACTATCATCATCTACAATCCAAACTTTTGTTTTCATCTTTAATCCTTAAGTGGAATATATATAGAAAACTCTGTGTGTCCTGACCAACTTACACACTCTATTTTACCATTATGCTGATCTATTATATTTTGAGATATTGATAAACCTAATCCCGTACCACCTCTTCTTGCAGAAACCATCGGATAAAATAACGTTTCCTTGATTTCTTGAGGTATACCAGGGCCATTATCAATAATCTGAACTAACAAAGATGTTTTATAAACATTACCATGTATACTTACTCTATAAGCTGTTCTTGTTCTTAAAGTAATTACACCTTCTAATTTATTATTTTCTTTTAAAACTAGCACTGAGTTATATACAATATTCAAAATTGCTTGTTCTAGTTGTTCAGAATCCATTTTAACATTAGGAATAGAAGGGTCATAATCCCTATAAATCACAATATTACTTGGTAAATCCATTTGTACCAATTTTCTTACTTTCTCTAATACAATATGAATATTTTCATAAGTATGTAAAGTTGCTTTTTGAGGACCTAACAATCTATCTACTAAATTTTTCAATCTATCAGCTTGTTCAATGATAACCGACGTATACTCATCTATACCATTAACATTTTTAAATTGACGCTCTAAAAGTTGGGCAGCACCTCTTAAACCACCTAAAGGGTTTTTTATTTCATGTGCAAGACCTCTAACTAAATCTCTAGCGGCCAATTGCTGTTGATGTTGCTGAATCTCATGATTCATTTTTCTTTGTTGCTCTATTCTTCTTATTTCAAGCAATATATCACATGCAATATTTTTTGATACAAGTGGAGTTACTGTTACATCAACAAGTATAGGCGTAGCATCTATAACTATTGTTACCTCATAATCGGTATAACATAAATCTTTTGATTTACAATTAACTAATCTTTTGAAATCAAAATCTGTATATTCAAAAATTTTATTTAAATTATGATGCAAAATTTTTTTGGGACTAAGACCAAAAATCTGCTCCGTAGCAAAATTTGAATATTTAACATTCAAATTATCATCGACCAAAATAACCGATGTAAGCATATTGTCTAAAATATAATTAAATTCATTATATTGCATCATTTATGCACCAAAAAAAACAAAATTGCACCAAAATAAAATTATTTATTATTAAATTTTCTTAATGTAAATTTAGTTGGAACTGTTGCAAAAATTTTGCCATTTTTGTTTTGTAATTTAACAACAAGTTCATGATCACCTTTTGGTAATTTACTTATTACAATTTTTGTAGAATTATTAGCTGATGCATAAAGGGAATCATCTATAAATATTCTTAAAGTATACTCCACAGGAGGTATTGGATTAATACCAACTATTACTTCTACATTTCCTTCCTTGTTATCTATAATTTCATTAGGCATAGGAGATATTATATTAACATTAAATTCAATATTCGAATAAGTATCTTTTTGTCTAATTTGTGCTGCTACTGGAATATAATCTATACTATTTTTTTTAACATCTATATTTGTTTTTATTTTTACCTTATCACTCGAATGAACACCTTTCATTTTAGATTCATCTCCATAATGAGTAATGCCAAAACCATCAACCCATTTATACACATCTTCAGCATATGAATAATTAAAAACAATACTAACAATTAATGCACACCAAAAATATTTATTCATAAAACACCTATATAATAAAAAACTTCATTTATTATAAATAAATTTTTCATAAGATAAACAGACAACTGTTACATTTCAGATTTAAAATATTAATTTTCAATTATATATAACTTAATATATGAATATTTTATAAATTATAATCAATGTATGATTCATACAAAAAAGTTCCAATAAAGGAACTTTTTTACTAAAAACTATTGATAATAATCAATTATAAAGAATAGTATAATTCAAATTCTGCAGGATGTGGTGTCATTCTTACTTTATCAATATCTTGTTGCTTCAATTCAGCATAAGCCCTTATATAATCTTCACTAAATACACCACCTTCTGTTAAGAAAGCATGATCAGCTTCTAATGATTTCAAAGCTTCTTCTAAAGATCCACAAACTTGAGGAATGGACGCTTCTTCTTCTGGTGGCAAATCATAAAGATTCTTATCCATTGCTTCACCTGGATCAATCTTATTCTTGATACCATCTAAACCAGCCATTAACATTGCAGCAAAAGCTAAATATGGATTTGCCATACAATCAGGGAAACGCACTTCAATTCTAACAGCTTTTGGACTAGAAACCGCAGGAATTCTTATTGATGCTGAACGATTACGTGCTGAGTAAGCAAGCATTACTGGTGCTTCATAACCAGGTACTAATCTCTTGTATGAGTTTGTTGAAGGATTGGTAAAAGCATTTAAAGCTTTAGCATGCTTCTTAATACCACCAATATACCATAAAGCTAATTGAGATAAACCGCCATATAATTCACCAGAGAATAAATTCTTACCATCTTTACCTAAAGATTGGTGAACATGCATACCAGAACCATTATCTCCAAAAATAGGTTTTGGCATAAATGTAGCTGTCTTACCATATTGGTTTGCAACATTCCATACAACATACTTTTCCATGATAACTTCATCAGCTTTCTTTGTTAAAGTATTAAACTTTGTTGCTATTTCATTTTGACCACATGTTGCAACTTCGTGATGGTGAGCTTCAATTTTCAATCCCATTTCTTCAAGAACTGTACACATAGCAGATCTTAAATCCTGAGAAGAATCAACAGGAGGAACAGGGAAATAACCACCCTTTACAGCTGGCCTATGACCAGTATTACCGTCTTCATATTCAGTTTTTGAATTCCACGCAGCTTCCGGATCATCGATTTCAACCATTGAACCTTTCATTTCACAAGCAAATCTAACATCTTCAAAAATAAAGAATTCTGGTTCTGGTCCAAATAAAGCATAATCAGCAATACCTGTTGATTTCAAATAAGCTTCAGCTCTTTTTGCAATAGATCTAGGATCTCTATCATAACCTTGCATAGTTGTTGGCTCAAGAATATCACAACGAATAATTACTGTAGGGTCTGCATAGAATGGATCTAACTTAGCTGTATCAGGATCTGGCATTAAAATCATATCTGATTCATTAATACCCTTCCAACCAGCTATAGAAGAACCATCAAACATTTTACCATCTGTGAAGAAATCTTCATCTATACAAGAAACAGGAATAGAAATATGTTGTTCTTTCCCCTTTGTATCTGTGAAACGAAGATCAACAAACTTTGCTTCACTATCTTGAATTAACTTTAAAACATCAGCAACAGCCATTATAAATTCTCCCAAAAATTTCGTTTATTTCTTATATGCTTAAATTATGCCATAGTTAAAACAATATAAAACTAGAATATATAAGATATAAAAAAATAATTTTATTTAAATTGCCCTATTATTATAAATAAATCGATCACATTTTGTGCAAAATATTTTCTTTGCATTTTATTGGTGCATTATATCATTTCTTCAAATTCTTAAACATTTCTTCCATCGCAGCAAACATATTATCTGCATTCATCATATGATGCGATTCTTTTATACCTTTTTTTTTCTTTGCATCCCAAATAATATCATCTAAAGGTAATTCATCCAAAAATCTACTGTATTGTGAATTCTCTTTATTACGTTTTAATGAATAAAGTATTGTCAATTCTTTCTTTGCTCTAGTTATTCCGACATAAGCTAATCGTCTTTCTTCATCTATATACCCCTCATCAATACAAGCTTGATGAGGTAAAATACCTTCTTCCATTCCAACTATATAAACATAAGGAAATTCTAAACCTTTAGATGAATGCAATGTTAATAATTGGACTTCTTCTAAATCTAAAGATTGATCTTCTGATTCAAATCTTTCTCTCAACATTAGCTTTTGAATAATTTCTTCAAAACTCAAATTATCTTTAACATAGCCTAAAAACCAATCAAAAATTTTATTTATATTATTTATCTTTATTTCATAAGCAGTCTCATTTTTACTATCGTTATATAAAAAATCAATGTATCCTATTTCTTTCGGTATATTATATAAGTAATGAGATAACTCAACACTATCAAAATTATTTATATTGTTAGTAATGGACTTAATAAGATTCCCGAAAGCAAAAAATTTTTCAAATACTTTATTATTATCAATTCTTTCTTTTAAGTCCGGAAGCCAACAAGATTCTAGTAAAGATATACCCAAACTAGAAGCAATATTATCAAGAACTTCAATACTCTTAGGACCAATCCCCCTACTTGGTACATTAATAACTCTTAAAAAAGATTGATTATCATTAGGATTAGACATTAATTTCAAATAACCAAGAATATCTTTTATCTCTTGTTTTGAAAAAAAAGATATACTCCCAATAATTCTATAAGGAATGTTACTATCCTGTAAAATTTTTTCTAAATCTCTTGATTGATGATTTCCTCTGTATAAAATAGCATAATCAGAATACTTTGTTTTATACAAATAATGATGTGTCATTATTTCAACGACTGTTTTTTTAGCTTCATCCTCTACATTACAAGCCTCTAAAATTCTTATTTTTTCACCAACTTCATGTGTAGAAAATAGTTGCTTTTTATACATATGAGAATTTTGTGAAATTAATTTGTTTGCACAATTCAAAATTCTACTAGTTGAACGATAATTTTGTTCTAATAAAATTACATTTAAATCATGATAATCATTTTTTAATAAATTAATATTTTCTGGTCTAGCTCCTCTCCATGAATATATTGATTGATCATCATCACCCACAAAAGTAAATTTGTGACTATCTCCTATTAATAATTTTAAAAATTCATACTGACTTATATTTGTATCTTGATATTCATCAACTAAAATATATCTCAACCTTGATTGCCATTTTTTTAAAATATTTGAACTATTTTTAAAAACAACAATAGATAAATATATTAAATCATCAAAATCGATTGCATTATAAGACAACATCAAAGATTGATACTGTTGATACAAATAACCATAGTCGATATTATTTGAATAATCATTAACACTTGTTGGTTTTTTAAGAGATGATTTATACTCTCCAATTTTTGAATTAAGCAATAACACTTCTTCATCGATATTTTCTACATTAGGATAATTAAATGTAAAAATTTCTCTCAATTTTGTTAATTTATCTTGCTCATCAAATAAAGATATCCCTTTCTTTAATCCTAAGTGAGAATACTCTTCTCTTATAATATCTAACCCTAAAGAATGAAATGTGCATATTCTCAAACCTTTAATTTTATCAATACCAACTTTAGATAAAATCCTTTCTCTCATTTCTTTTGCAGCTTTATTAGTAAAAGTAAGTGCACAAATATTTGAAGACAAATATTTCATAGATGAAATTAAATATGAAATTTTTTCAGTGATTACTTTAGTCTTACCAGAACCTGCACCAGCAATAACTAAACAAGGAGAATCAACACATTCAACAGCTTTACGCTGTTGATTATTAAGATTTTGCATAAACATTAAATACCCAATAAGTTTTTATGAATTTTTAAAATAATCTTCTTTACAAACTTATTTTCATTAGAAACACCACATAAAGGTTTATGCAATTCATAGGGATAAAAAACAGCTATTTGTGATTTATTTAATGACAAAACATTATCATCAGGATAATTTACAAATCCAATATCTTTTTTATAATCAAAAGGTAATTTACTAATATCAATAGAATTTGGTAAAAATGAAGATCTGAAATATATCTTTTCAATACCTTCTTGTATAATATGTACATCAAGAAAATCTTTGTGATACTCATAATCACAATCTGTATTATTCCTTAATGATACAAAATCATAATTTGCATATATTAAATTATCGTAAATATCTAGTCTGCCTTCATGCTTCTTATAATATAACCTCGGTACTAAATATTTTATGATATTATCAAGTGGATAATACTTCAAACTTTCAATATCTAGAAACAACATCCTATTTACCATCAGTTAATAAACAGTCATTTAATTTACTTATATCATAATAATTACTATCAATTTTTGAATTATTACAATTTGAGGTTAACATTATATCTTTTCCGTTTAAAGAAAATTTAACAGCATAATTGTTTTCTTGATTTTTATAAATATCCGCTAATAAAACAGAACCTTGCGGTGCGATTTGAGAAACATTATAAACATTTGCATTTAAGTCATAACCTTCATTTACAGATAATGGAGTTCCTAACTGCTCACCTCTCAAAAAAGACATAAATGATAATAATGTCTTAGGATCTACAAAATAAGCTTTAAAAGCAGTATTATCAAATAAATCTTCTTTTTCAAATGAAATAACATCAAAAAAATCTTTATAAATCAAAGCTGAAAAAGTTTTAGATATTTGTAAACTCTTTAAACCTGCACCATACTTATAAAATAATCTTGCATCATCAACACTTGAGAAAAATTTTCTTTCAGATGGTCTTACTAATAAATCAAATAAAGACTTATAAGTACTAGCTATTTGTGGTTCAATACTCGGGATAAATTGATATAATTCAAATAGATCCTTTACAAAGACTTTATCATCTACTTTTGATAATAATTTTTTGTTTGTTAAAACACCTATATGGGTTAATTCTTTTACAAATTTTTCTTTAAAAATTCTTGGTAGTACACTTTCTATATATGTTTTATACTGCTTTAAAACATCCAATGTACCTAAAGACTTATCTAGTTCTGGATAACTATTTAAATATCTTTTATATTCATTAGTATCATAAAAAGACAACAAACCATCGTTTAATTCTTGCTCATAAATAATATTAGCAGTTGGTGGTAAACTTTTAGTCATACCTAAGATCAATGACTCACCTGTTTGCAAAGAAACATCATCACCATTAAAAATAAACTTAATATTTACACAATCATCATAATCTTTTTTTGATAACATAAAAGATGCTCTGCTCTTTGCATAAGATTCACCTATTGCAGATATCATTTTTTCTCCATAAGGAGTCAACTTTAAGGAAGGAAATTTTTTAATATTTGAATTTAGTGTACTTACTACTTTATATAACTCTTTTCCTTCTTTTGTTAACTGACCTTCATTATTGGCTTTATCTAATACAAAATAAATATTTTTAAAATTATTCAGATTACTGTATCCATTGGGAGCTTTACTTACCATCATAATTGAATAAAAATACTTATAATTTGAGGTTGTTTTTACATCAAAAGACATATTTTGATCATTATTTGCTCTTAAACCATAATCATCACTCAAAGAATAAGCATTACTAAAAAAAAACATAGATGCAAAAAGAGCTATAATTTTTTTTACATTCATAAAATAAACTCCCTGAAAATTATTTTAACATTATACGTCTATTTCAGCCAAATGCGAGTTATCTGCGATAAAAATCTTTCTCGGATCAACTTCTTCTCCCATTAATTCAGTAAACATTCTATCTGCTTCTATCGCATCATCAATAGTAACCCTTAAAAAGGTTCTTGTATCAGGATTCATTGTTGTCTCATACAACTGTTCTTTATTCATTTCCCCCAATCCCTTAAATCTTGTAATCTTAACTCCTTTTAGACCGTTTTGAATTAAGGTGTTATAAAGTTCCTCAAAATCAGATATATCGAATTTTTGATCTCCAATTTGAACATATGATGAATCTTCTAATAAATCAAAAATATTATCTGATACTTTTGATATTTTTATATAATCACTACTCAAGAAAAATTCTCTATCCAAAACATAATCTTTAGTTACACCAAAATGATTAATACATACTATTATATAAAAACAATCTTCTGAATTTTCAACTAAGACATCGAATTTCAATCCAGATAATTCTTTTTTCTTTAATCTTGATAACAACTCTTTTGACCAATTATCAACAAATTCTTTATTATTTAAACTATCAACATTCATTCTCTTTACTAATACCAACTCTTTAGTTACAAAAGAAGGTATTTTTCTATCTAATCTCTTGTAAATAGAAAACAAACTAGCATATTGATTAAAGATTTTTTCTAAGTTTTCTCCATATATTGGTGGTGTATCTTTATTAACAAATAAATATGCATTATGAAGAGCTAAAGATGTTTCATATTCATTCTTTTCATTTTCCCCCAATATGTATCTAACTTGTTTATCTTTTTCATATTTATACAATGGAGGTTGTGCAATATACACATAACCTCTCTCTATAATATCTGGCATCTGTCTAAAGAAAAATGTTAAAAGCAAAATTCTTATGTGAGCACCATCCACATCAGCATCAGTCATAATAACAATATTGTGATATCTAAAATTTTCTGGATTATAATCTTCTTGAATACCACATCCTAAAGCTGTAATTAATGTTCCTATAGTCTCAGATGAAATAATTTTATCAAATCTGGTTTTTTCTACATTTAATATTTTACCTCTTAACGGCAATATTGCTTGGTTTACCGCATTTCTACCGCCTTTAGCAGAACCACCTGCTGAATCCCCTTCCACTATATACAATTCACATTCAACAGGGTTTTTGCTAATACAATTAACAAGTTTACCTGTGATAGAAGCTATTGTTTTTTTCTTAAATGTTTCTCTAATAGACCTTGCTTGAACTCTTATTTTTGCTTCATCAATAATTTTTGTAACTATTAATTTTGCTTCATTTGGATTTTCATTTAAAAATTCAAAAAATTTATCACTAACAACAGAACTAACAGCAGAAGAAACTTCAGATGATACCAATTTATCTTTTGTTTGAGATGAAAACTTAGGATCAGGAACTTTTACAGAAACTATTACTGTTAATCCTTTTCTACAATCTTCTGTTAATATTTCTACCTTCTCTTTTTTTAATAAATTATTCTCTTCGATATATTTCTTTATAGATTGCGTAAGACCTCGTCTAAAACCATCTCTATGAGTCCCACCATCTTTTTGCGGAATATTATTTGTATAACAATATTCACTTTCTGCATAACCATCGTTATACTGTAAAGCAACCTCAACTTTTATTCCATCATCATTTAATTCTTGCGAACAATAAAAAATTTTAGGAAATAATGGATTCTTACCTTTGTTTAAATATTCTATAAAAGATTGAATACCGCCTTGATAATGATAATTTTCACACTTACCATCTCTTTCATCTTTTAAAAATATGTTTACACCAGAATTTAAAAAAGATAATTCTCTTAATCTTTTTTGCAAAATACTAAAATTAAAATCAATATTTGAAAAAATAGAAGGACTTGGCCAGAAACGAATAGAAGTTCCTGTACCATCAGTTTGTTCAATACATTTTAATGGTGCTATAGGATGACCTCCTTCAACATAAACTTGTTCCCAAAGTTTTCCATCCCTTTTTATTCTTAACAATAATTTATCAGATAAAGCATTGACTACGGAAACCCCTACTCCGTGTAAACCACCTGATACTTTATATGAATTTTGGTCGAATTTTCCACCTGCATGAAGAACAGTCATAACAACTTCAGCTGCTGAAACTCCTTCTTCAGGATGAATATCAACAGGAATCCCTCTACCATCATCTGATGACTCAATAGAGCCGTCATTATGTATGACAACATCTATACGGTCACAATACCCTGCCAAAGCTTCATCAATTGAATTATCAACAACCTCAAAAACCATGTGATGCAAACCAGAACCATCATCCGTGTCACCTATATACATTCCAGGTCTTTTTCTTACAGCATCTAGCCCTTTTAGAACTTTTATGGATTCACCTGTATAACTATTCTGTTCTGTCATTATTTAATCTCTCTTTATATCAAAAAATTTAGTCTATTATACAACAAAAACTTTATTTTTTCATTCTGTCATATTTAACTGCTTAGAATTAAAAACAAAGATCATGCACTTTGCGTTAGAGAATGATTATTTTTAACTATTTTGCATATAATTATTATCTTGTAAAAATAACATATTTATTTAAAATTAATATAGATATTTGTTAAAAAATTTAAAAATATTTATTCTAATTATGAAACAATTATTATAAAGTTATACCTTACATTTCGCGTTAGAAACATCTTATTTTCCTCATTATAGCCACCATATTATTTTTTTTAACCGGCTAACTATATGTGTCAATGTATTGTTGGCCGAGTAATTGTAGGACTTTTGTGGCTTGTTCCTTTATGTTATCAAAGCATTTGTCAATGCTTTCCTAGTTTGTCCAAAAATCTACTCATAAGATTATCAAAATA
>JBJFGR010000026.1:0-74159 GCA_051892875.1 Succinivibrionaceae bacterium | reverse complement strand
TTTTTGCTGCATGTCCTATTGAAATAATCTTGTTCATAATTCTAAATCTAAAAAAATATTTTAGATATTATAAACTATTTATATATTTAATAAAACTGTTATTTACCCCATTTGTTTACCTGCTATTACAATGTAATTTTCATTCTTTTTATTATTTTCGTAGTATGTAGAAGTTTGTGAAAAGTTCTTTAATTCATGTGGAATTGTTATAGTTTGAGTAGAATTTAATTGATCAAAATAGATAGATTTGTACAATTCATATAGAGGGTCCTTTAACTGTTTTTGTGGTAAAAAATATTCTAAAGAGATCCTCTTTTTTTTCAATGAAATTCAATCAATATTGGTTTACCATAAATTTTTAACAAGAGCCATAATTACAGGATCAATAGAACCTAAAAACATGTCGACTTACTTGGAATTTTTGATATAATCTTCCATGGGTTTCTCTGTGTTAGTTTGTTTTTGTTTACTCAACTATAACATAAGAAACCCTCTTTGTTTTATATGGGAAAATTTAGTTTATAGTCCCTTAATGTATAATGTTCGAGTATTTTTAGCAACGGATTTCAATTTTTATGAACTTTATTGATGACTATAATAGTCTTTCAGCTTTACTTCAAGATAACCGGACATGGAAGCTTCTTAGAGCAGAAACGGCGCCTCTTATTATTGCTTATCTAAAAAATATTTTTACTGAAGAACGTGAAGTTGCTTATGACACAGCAAGAGCAAATTTAAAAGAATTTTTAGAGGAATATAGAAAGCAAGAAAAATTAGATGCTGAACGTCCTGCTACTGAATATCTTCGTGAGTGGATGGATAAGGGATGGATAATGGAAATGAATAATACCATTATTATGACTGATTCTGCTCAGAAAGCTATAAGCTTCTGTAAAATGATCAAGAATAACACGGTATCAACATCAGCTACTCATTTACAGATACTCCAAAATGAAATTCGCCAATTTTGTATCGATATTGGAACAGATAATAAGCTAAGAATTGCAGCTCTTCGTGAACAAAGAGACGAGCTTGATACTAGAATAAAGATGATATCCTCTGGTAAGGATAAAGGTCTTACTGAATCAGAAAAGAAGGAGAGAATCCGCGCTATTAGTGATTTAGCTGTAAGACTTCCAGATGACTTCCGTTTACTAGAAGAGGAAACAAGAAATATAGATCGTGCAATCAGAGTTAAAATGATAGAAAAAGGTGGCACCAAAGGTCGGGTGCTTAAACATGTGCTTGATGAAGAAAAACGCCAAAGAAAAACTGATCATGGTGCAGCCTATGATGGATTTTTTAAGTTGATCTGTGATCATGACAATATGCAAGCTTTTAAGGATCAGGTTAGCTATATACTTTCTCAACCTGTTGCAAAATACATATCTAAAGAACAATCTGAATTCTTACGTAAGCTAGTGGATATCTTAGTAAGAGAATGTGACCGAGTAAGAAAGGTTAGAGCTAGAATCGATGAAAACCTTCGTATTTATATTGAGAGTTCTGATTTTCAGGAAAATTTCGTGGTATCTAAATTACTACAGCAGCTTGAAAGAACTGGAGTTACCATGCACAAGCGTGATATTAATTTAAGGACTGAAATAGAGGTTGTTATTGATACAGGTACAGTGAAGGTGTCAAGTCCTCTTGCTATAACCTTAAAAAGGCCAAATGAAATCACTGATTACTCCGATATTGAGGAACATGAAAATTCATCAACAGTTAGCCAACGAATCTTAAAGAATTTAGATTTGGTAAGAATGTCTGAAATCCGTAAATCTATAATCAAAACATTGGGAAATGCCTCTGAAATGTCTGTTGCAGATATTATACGTAAAAATACCATTAGGTATGGCTTACAAGAGGTGGTCTCTTACGTTAGAGCAGCAGGCGAATACAAAGCTAGAACTGACAATTCAGAAAAGGATACGGTGGAGGTTCGAGATTGTAGAAAGCCTGGTTCTATTTTAAAAATAAGCATTCCTCGACAGATACTTTCTAGTCAGGATATACGTAATAGTATGAAGCATAGTAAAGTAGTGGATGAGGAGTGATTTTAAATGACAGATAATGCAACAAATACAACTAAAGCAACAGATATTGCTAATGTAGCTAATAATGTTAATCTTAATGGTGAAGCATCTGTAACTAATAATGCTGAGAAGGAGTTTTCACAAAATATTCGTAATATCATTATAGAACTTCTTAAAAAAGGTAATATGCAACAGAGAGAGCATGAAGCTAGATTTAAGGAGCTATTCATTCACAAGGATGAAATTAGTGCTTACCTCCGTAATATCAATTTAAAACTCCAAATTAGTGAAGAAAATGGTTTAGCATATATTGAAAATCTTCGTAGAGAAGAAGAAATAACTGATGAAGAAAATGCTATAAGTGAAGCTGATAATCAAAATGCACCTGCTGAGGATTTTGATAAGGATAATTTTTTAATAGTAAGTCGTAAGCTTCAGATCTTTGATACACTCGTACTTTTAGTAATCAGAAAATATTATCACGAAAGATATACTGGTGGTGAAACAACTATTGTTATGGGTTACGACCGAATTGAAAATATGCTAACACCATATCACGATATTACAGCTAGCAGTCAGACCTTAAAAAAACGTATTGGTGGAGTGTTAAATCGTTTAGAGGAAAAGAAATTAATCAAAATCCTTCCAGGTGAGGATGAAGACCGAATTATGGTTTCGCCACTTATAAGATATGTAGTTAATGCTGAATTCATGAAATCTCTATTAGAGGAATACAATAAACTGATTAGTCAACCTATCAGCAGTAAACGTAAAAAGGTAATGGCCAATGCAACAAGCAAAGAAGAAGAAGATGAAGTGGAAGGAGATGAATAATGGCAAATACTGATCAGATTAAGCTAAGTACGCTTTCCGTATATAACTGGGGCTCCTTCCAAGGATTGCATACAATTTCAATTAACGAAAATGGAACCTTGATAACAGGTGAAAACGGCGCTGGTAAGTCTACTATTATAGATGGTCTAATGGTGCTACTTCGTCCTGCTGGTAATGCAGGCTTTAACATGGCAGCTGCTCAAGGTGACAAATCTGATCGTAGTATTGTGTCCTATATGAGAGGTAGCTATGGTAGAGCTTTAAGTGAAGAAGAAGGTCAGGTAAGCCGAAATCTTCGTATCGGTTCTGTAGTCTCTGTAATTAAGGCCGTATATTGTCATACCGAATCAGATCATAAGGTTGTTTTGATTGGTATATTTTCAATTACTGGTCAAGGCATGTCTGTTGCTGATGTAAAAAGAATCTATATTGTTGGTGAAACAGATATTAGCATTAAGGATATACTGTCTCACTTTAGTAATCATGACATAAGACATTTAAAAAGTTGGTTAAAGCAATATGATGACGTTAGAGTTTGTGATAACAATTTTTCAGAATACTTTACTCATTTTACTCATAAATTGCATATGGATAACCAGAATGCTCCAGCATTGCTTTCTAGAGCCTTAGGTCTTAAAAAAATTGATGATCTTACTACTTTAATACGTACTCTCGTATTAGAGCCTGGTGAAATAAAGCAGGATGCTGAAGCTGCAGTGAATCAGTTTTCAGATCTACGTATCACTCATGAAAAGCTTATGGATGCTAGAGCTAGAATGGAATGCTTATTACCACTCCGTCAGCTAAATAGTGATTATAGTAAAAATATAGCAGAAGCTGAATTATTTAAAGATGCTATAAGTAGCTTTGAAGGATATGCTGCAGGAATAGCTGTTAAGGAGCTTTCTGCTAATTGTAAGGAATATAACAAACAATTAGAACAGCTTATCGCGAAGGAAAGGGAACTAGAAATTAAAAAGCAGGATACTGAACACTACATTGAACTTTGTCATGAAAACTATCTAAAAAATGGTGGAGATGTTCTAGAAAGTTTTGAGAACGAAATTCGTCAAAAGGAAATTGAATACCAAAAAGTAGAAAGAATTAGATCTGATTATGTTGAATTAGTTCAAGCCGCAGGAATGGAAGTTCCAAAAACAAGTGAAGATTTTCAGAAAAATCTTGATTACTGCAGTGTGATGGAAATAAAAATTAGTGACAGTATTGAAGGTAATTCTGGTCGTATTGGTAGACTAGAAGCAGAACAGGAAGATAAGGTTAAAGAATTAAATTCAATTAAGGATGAAATTACCGATCTTGAAAAGCATCCTGATTCTAATATTGATATCAGATTCCAAAAATTACGTAATGAAATTTCAAAATCGTTATCTATAGATCGAAGCAAATTAGTTTACGCTGCTGAACTTATTGAGGTTCGTTCAGAGGAAGAATCATGGCACGGAGCTATTGAAAGAGCTTTAGGTGGTATTCGTCAGACACTTATTGTTGCTCCGAATGATTATCGAAACATAACAGCTTGGCTAAATGCTCGCAATACTGGACTACATGTAAGAGTACAAGTTGCAGGTAGAGTTGATGGTAATCAAGAATTTGGAAATAGAGGTTTTTTAAGAAAGCTTTACTGGAAGGAACATGAATTTACTGCTTGGTTAAAGAGCTTCTTGTTAAAACACGATCTTACCTGTGTTGATTCGGTGAATGAGCTTAATGACACTGAATTTTCTATGACTAGAGAAGGTCTTATTCATAAGAAGGGACTTGCTTTTGAAAAGAAGGATCTTACTAGAATAGATGATCGCCATGATTGGTGTACAGGTTTTTCTATAAAGGAAAGACTATCATTGCTTCAAGAAGACTATTCTAAATTGGAAAAACAATTACTAGATATAGCAAAAAAGATTAAAAATTTAAGAGAAACAAAACAACAACTTGAAAATCAGAGAAGGGCACTAAATAGAATTGAAAATTATAAGTATTTCAGTGATATTGATACAATATCTATTAAGGAAAAGATAGATGAAATCAGAGCTAGTGCTGAAAAAATTCGTACTAGTGATGATACTAAAAAGCTTCGTGAATTGTGGGAAGAAGCTAAGAAAACTAGAGCCCTGGTTGATAAGGAGCTATTTAGTATAGCTGGTAAAAAAATATCTGTATCAGAAGCCTTAAAATCCACTGAAGTTAAGCTCTCTCATTTTAGAGACTTAGAAAATAATGATATTGAAAAGAAGGTTCTAGATCTTATTCTAAAGATCTGTAAGGAAATTCAGGCATCTTGTCATAAACCTATATATGATAGCGATTTTGGTAAAAAGGTTGGCGATAGATTTAATTACCGACTAAAGAGTAAAGAAGATAGCATTAATGATATTATAAACAAGGTAACCAATATCTTTATCAAATTTTCGACTAAGTGGGAAACTATCACTGCCGATTGGGGTTCTGATTTTTTAGCGCTTCCAAATTATATGAATCACTTAGATAATATAGAAAGAGAAGGTTTACCAGCTCTTGTGGAAGAGTTTAAAGAAAAGCTTACTAATGAGGTTACTCAATCAGTAGCTTGTATTGATCAGAAGATGAAGAGTGAGCTTAACGCTATAAGAGAGCGTATTGGTAAAATTAATCAGGTTCTAGAAAAAACTGAATTTAGAGAAAATACTTTCCTTTGTATTAAGGATACTAGACCTAAATTCATTTATATAGATGAATTTAGCAGAAACACCAGCAAGGTGTTAAATATGATTTCATCAGATGATCATGAAAAAAGATATTCTGCTATTTCAAAGGTAATTGAAACCTTGGAATCAGCATTAAAGTCATCTTCTATAGATTCAAAACGATTACTAGATCCAAGATTACAGGTTCAGTTTACAGCTCAAGAACTTGATAGAGAAACAAAAGAAATTAAAGATGTTCTTGATTCGTCTAGTGGCAAGTCTGGTGGTGAAAAGGAAGCTTTTGCAGGAACCGTGGTTGCTGCCTCATTGGCCTATGTACTTACTCCTGAAAATGGTGAATGTCCAGTGTATTCAACTGTATTTTTGGATGAAGCCTTTAGTAATACATCAGATGCCGTGAGTGTTAGAGTTCTAAAGATCTTCAAGGAGCTTCGCCTTCATGTAAATCTAATAACTCCATTTAAGAACATAGATGTTGCAAGAGACTATGCTCGCTCTCTAATAATTATGTCTAGAGATATCAATACTCATTCAAGCTCAATTAGTGAACTTACTTGGGATGAATATGATGCTCAGATTGAAGAAGGTAGAGCTACGGAATTACAGAGCTTAGGAATTACTATAGATAATGGTGGTGAAGGTTAATGATACTTGTAAAGGATGCTGTTAAAAAGCTCATAGATTATTATACATCCTCATCTAGCGCTAAAAAGCGCCTTGGGGAGGTATTAAGTGGAGAGAAGTCCTTTAAGGAAATAAATCTACAACCACCTACAGGCAATAGTGCTCTTAAGGATACTGGAGCCTTCTATCGTTTTATCCAAGATTGGAGAAATTTTAGGAATCAGAATGCTGTTGTATATAAAAGCATTACCTTTAGGTTTGCAGAAGATAAACAAGATATACCATCAAAGTTAGTAATTCATGATATAAATGAATTTCTAGAGCTACTGCCAAAATCAACTGCTACAACTTTACAGAATTTTTTAGAAACAGTACAACAATTATCTTTGGTGTGGCCACAGTGTGATAAAGGTAATTTCTATTCTCTTATTAATGACCTTTGGGAACTTGATAAGGATACAGTGAATAAACTTTGCACTGTGTTACCCCAGCTTAAAAAAGGTATGGGAAAAAATTTTTATTTAAGAGCCTTACCTATACAACATATTGATACTAAGTTTTTAGAGAAAAATGACAAGCTTATCTTATCAATATTAAAAGCTGCTCTACCAATAGAAGCTGCTCCTAATGATAATCTTGAATATTGGTTAGGGGTACTACAGAAGCCTGCAGGCTTCGTGTATGTTAGAACATGTCAAAATAGTGGTTTTGGAGTAATACAGGTTTGTGCATCAGATTTGATTAATACAGAACTTCCTGGAACAAAAATACTTGTAGTTGAAAATATTCAGTCAGGCTATATGGTTCCTAACTTTCCAGATACAACTATTATTTTTGGATGTGGTAACAACCTAGCTTGGTCTACGGCGAAATGGTTAAAGCAAAAAGATGTTTTATATTGGGGGGATGTTGATTCCTGGGGATTCGCCATGCTTGAAAGATTTCGAAGAAATGCTGGAATTGATGTAAAATCCATAATGATGGATAAGGAAACCATAATCAATCATCCAAAGGAAATGGTTCACGAACCAGAAAGTACTGAAGTAGACCTAAGTAGCTCATTTTTAACCGCAATGGAAATTGAAGCTATACAAATACTTAAGCAATCTTATTTAAACAGACTAGAACAAGAAAAAATCCATCAAGATTATGTATTAAATCAACTAGGTCGTATTCTTGGATAGAATAATAATTCTATCACCTGTATTTGAACAACCTATAGTTGTTGAACCTAAAAGTGAATTCATATGTGTGGTATGAAGCACATAATGTGATTACAGATCTTAGTCTATAAAAAAGTTGGCACAATTACCGATAATTTATTAAAAAATAGCATATTCATGCCATTTTTTTGCGTAAAAGTAAGCGTTCTATCTAGCAACGTACATCATGCAAAATACTCTCAGAATAAATAGGTCTTTCAACAAACAAGTATTATCTATATACTACTTTGATAGAAATGAAAAGGGAGGTCATCCTAACCTCCCTACTTTAATTTGTTTCGGACATCCTTGTCCTGAATAGTTGATTCTCATCCTAAGTATCAATTTCGGAACATCCTTGTTCCTCGCTATTCATGTAATCATTTTAACTTTTTATGCATAAAATACAATAGTCTCACAAAAAGCAATATTAATCACACTTTTTATAAGAGCTTATACTACAATGGTTTAAAAGCATGTTTTTTGAATTTTTCTATTAATGACCTACAAACTTGTAGCAAATATCTCACAATACTTATTTCTCTTTTGTAATCTTGTTTAAAAAATGTAAGACTGTTTATTAAAATAATTACTTCAAAAATAAAATATAATTCACAATTTTTGTGAATATATCGTTAATAATTTTGGTGATAAATAAGTGGATAAGTACTCTTTTTTTGATTTTATAATTACGAATCTTTATTTAAGATCATCATCTGATGAAGTCTTTTTGCTTTATCTAGATAATAGTCCCCTTTATTATCAGATAGCATAGAAATTTTTTTATAAAGAACCTCTCTAACTTCATTTAATAATTTTATTAGATCGTTAGGAATAGTTGGTACTATTTTATCTTTTAAAATCCTGTCATTAAAATGTTTTAAATTATTATTAGCATATTCTATTTTTTTACTAATAGTAACATCATATTTTTTTAATAAATATTCCTTATCTTTTACTTCTTTATTTTTTAATTGTAACTCTTGTTGATATTTCTCTAATAATCTACTAATAGTATCATTAGATTCTTCTTTATCTTCTATTTTTTGTTTATCGTCTAAATAACCTAATTCTCTTAAGATTTCTTGTATTGATGAATAAGAACCATATCCCAATTCAGTTCGTACATTTTTAGTACTCACTTTTTTTCCTTCTGATAATAATTTAGATATAACTGTGTTTATCTCAGTAGTGGTAAGCTTGCTCATACTGAATTTCTTTCCTAAACTTTTGTTTTAAATCAAGTAACATATGTTGAATAGCTAATAAGCTATTTACCCCACCTGCATAAGAATTTACTTGATAAGTGTTTTGAATAACTTTATTGATATACGAGCAAATTTCATCAACCAAAACATCTTTCATACTATGTACTATAACATCAACTCCAGTAGGTTCTACAATACTTGGAGTATCTGTTTCTTTTGTAGTAATAATGTTTCTAATTTTTACATCGCTATTAAAAACTTTTAATAAATTATCAACAGGTAAGTGATTTTCTAATATCTCTGCTATAAATTCTTCAATAACCATTTCAGCTATTAATATAAAATCATCTATTTTTTTTTGTGAAAGTTGCTTTTTATAACATTCTTCTTTTGCAGTTGCGACTAAAATTGCTGATTGAGTATCTTTTAAAACAGAAGCTAAAGAATCTGATACTTTTGAAACAACAACATCTTTACCAACATTCGCAGAAATACGTGCAGTCGAAATATTTTGTTGTATTAGAAACTTTTTAATAGTTGCATAAGATCCCCTCCCAATTTTTGCTCTTACATTGGCTAAAGTTATACGTTCTCCATCTGCAACTAATTCATTTACTGCTTTGAAAACATCTTGTGTTGTAATATTACCATTCATTAATAATTACGCACCAAACCTATAAAGTTCTTCTAATTGATAAGTATCTCGTGCTTCTTGAATCATTACATGAACTACAACCCTTCCAAGGTCAATCAAAACCCAATCTCCTGGATTTTCACCTTCTATACCATTTGTTTCAACACTTATTTTATGCATGGCTTCACATACTTTTTCAGCTATAGCACATGTATGTCTAGTGGATGTTCCTGTACATATCATCATAACGTCAGTTATTGATGAAGTTTTACTTACATCTATTGCAACTATATCCTTACCTTTTATATCTTCAATTGCACAAGAAACGCTACTTACTAAATCTTCTGTATTCACTAAATATATCCTTTATTTTTTAAATTGTTCCATATATTTCTTACAAGCTAAAGCTAGCTGATCTGCACATGAAGTTCCTTTGTTTCCACATGTGTTTCCTAAACACTTTTTATAAACATCATTCACATTCATACCTTCGATTAGTTTGGAAATCATTTTTAAATTACCAGGACACCCACCTATGAAATGTACATTATGTATTTTGTTATCTTCTACTTCAAAAGTTATAATGCGTGCACATGTACCTTCTGTCTGATATTCAAAATGTTGCATTGCATCTATACTATCAGTACTTTTCATTTCAAGTTCTTCATGAAGACTTGCTACTAAATTATCATTACTCATTAAATACATCCTTTTAATTTTAACATTATTCAATATATCACCTACAAACTAAAGTCTGTTGACTAGCTCATATAGTTAATTTGTTTCCACAAAAATTATTAAACACCTTATGTTTCATATTAAAAATGTTACATATTTTCTTCAATTTCATAAAAACCCAAACAAAAACAAACTTGCTTGGGTTTTACTCATTAAAAATAT
Organism: Succinivibrionaceae bacterium; assembly: GCA_051892875.1. Lineage (GTDB taxonomy): Bacteria > Pseudomonadota > Gammaproteobacteria > Enterobacterales > Succinivibrionaceae > JBJFGR01. Next base: position 64,019 of record JBJFGR010000026.1, on the reverse strand, counting down.
TAAGTAATTCTATTATTTAGTAAGAGGTTTTATAACTTCTAAATCATTCATATATTTACGTAAAACCTTTGGTATTACAATTGAACCATCTGCTTGTTGGTAATTTTCCATTACTGCTACTAAACAACGACCTACTGCTAAACCAGAACCGTTTAAAGTATGCACTAAACGAGTTGAACCATCTTCATCTCGGAATCTAGCCTGCATTCTTCTAGCTTGAAAATCCGTACAATTTGAACATGATGAAATTTCACGATAAGTATTTTGAGCAGGAATCCATACTTCTAAATCATAAGTTTTAGCAGCACTAAACCCCATATCCCCAGTACTTAAAGCAACTACACGATATGGTAACTCTAATGCTTTTAATACATCTTCAGCATGTGATGTTAATTCTTCTAAGGCTTCAAAAGAATGATCTGGATGAACAATCTGCACCATTTCAACTTTATCAAATTGATGCATTCTAATTAAACCTCGTGTATCACGCCCCGCAGAGCCCGCTTCAGAACGAAAACATGGAGTATGAGCAGTAATTTTTATTGGTAAATCAGTAGCTTCTAAAATTGTATCACGAACCATATTAGTCAAGGGAACTTCAGCTGTTGGTATTAAACAAAACTTGTGAACAGCCTTATCCATTGTTGAATCACCGTCTAGTGATGTGTGAAATAAATCCTGAGCAAATTTAGGCATTTGACCAGTACCATATAATGAATCAAGATTAACCATATACGGAACATTACACTCTGTATATCCATGTTCATTTATATGTAAATCCAACATAAACTGAGCTAAAGCACGATGTAATCTTGCTAAAGGTCCTTTCATAAATGGAAAGCGTGCGCCAGTAATCTTACGAGCGTTATCTAGATCTAACTGTGCTAACCCCTCACCTAAACTCACATGATCTTTAATTTCAAAATCAAATATTCTTGGTGTACCAAATCTTCGAACTTCAACATTCTTAGTTTCATCTTCTCCAACAGGAACTGATTCATCAGGGATATTTGGAATTGTTAAAGCATATTCTCTAATCTCTTCAAGAATTCTATCTTGATATTCTTTAGTTGCCTCTAATTCATCACCTAATTCTTTAACTCTTGCTTTTATTTCCGTAACATCTTCACCGTTTTTAATAGCAACACCTATTGATTTTGAAATACTGTTACGTTGAGCTTGTAAATTTTGAGTCTTAATTTGTAGGTCACGACGCTGAGTATCTAAAGCAGTCAATTTATCCACATCTAGTGCAAAATTACGAGTCGCTAGACGTTCTGCAGCATATGCAATTTCGCCGCGTAAATATTTATTGTCAAGCATTAATAAAAACCACGTTTAAAAGATTATTCTATAAAATACTGTAAAAAATTGTTTTCAATTATACTTTGCTTTACTCTAAAATTCAATAATTCACAAGAAAGAAAAGGGAAGCTCTCAAAGAACTTCCCAAAACATAATAACTCATCCATAAAACACGGGATATATTCCCAAAAACATTATCTACTCATCCATAAGTAAAAACGAACATCCTTGTTCTCAATGTTTATATTGTCATTTTATATATAATTTAAAAATTATCAATGTGAAAAATTATGATTTTTTTTTGTCTGCTTACAAAGCTTACAATCTAATAATTTTTTTAAGCTTATTCTAAAAAGAGCTTGTATGATTCTCTCTATATTAATCGCTTGTTAAAAACAAATACTATCTTACAAATATATAGTAAAAATCGCACAAATCACATCTCAAAATATACTATATGGTAAACAATAATTACATATCGTTTCCTGAATGAATCTTTATCTCCTGAGCTGAATTTGTATTTTTAATATAAACATCCAATTGATTAAACGGAATTTCTATATTATTTTCATTAAACACTTTAAAAACTTCCATATTTAAACTATCTCTACAAACAGTCATTTCTAGGATACTTCTAACATAAATACGTAAAGTAAATTCCACTGCACTATCCGCAAAATCGGTAAGAACAACTGAATACTTTGGTTCCTTTAAAACATAAGGATTGCGTTCCACAACTTCTAAAATTAATTTTTTAACTAATTCTAAATCTGAATTATAACTTACCCCAAAAACCATTTTCACTCTAGTAATTGGTTCTAATGACCAATTTGTAATTTTTGAAGTAATAAATTCTTTATTTGGAACAATATACTCTTTTCTATCAAAATCCATAACAGTTGTAGAACGAATACGAATCTTCAAAACTTTACATAAGTTTCCGTCTATTGTTATATAATCACCTATTCTTATAGGCCTTTCAAACAATAATATTAAACCTGATATAAAATTACCAAAAATTTCTTGTAAACCGAAACCTAAACCAACAGATAATGCTGCTACTAACCATTGTAATTTATCCCAAGAAACACCTAATGAAGAACAACAAAATAGTAAACACATTGCAAAAACAATGTATGTTAAAATTGTTATTATTGAATAACTATAATTTTGTAAAGTTTTAAACCTATTAAAAATTAAAACTTCAAGAAAACCAGGAAAATTCTTTATAAATACAAAAGAAAGTAAAATACTATAGCATACATATATTAAATCTAATAAACTAACTGTTTTTATTGATTCATTATCACCATTGATAGTATACAATGTAATATATTTAGCATAACTTGTTAATTGAATTATATCCCCCCACATCTGATATAAAACAACAATTAAGCAAGATACTAATATATATTGAAATAGCTTACGGGTCTGCTCATTAATATCAGCAACAGAAATCTCAGAATCGACAGTATCTATGAGTTCTTTGTTATCATCTAAATTATTTTTCTTATTTTCATTAATCTGAACTTGAACTTTATGTTCTAAACGTCTTTTTATATATAGTCTTTTTTCAGCTAAGGATAGGGCTCTCAAAACCGATAAATAAATAATGTTGTATAAAATCATTGATATATAGGTAGCAATAATAATATTAGCTAAACGAATAGCTGAATAAAAATACCCAAAAATAACTAATATTATATCTAAAATAATCAGTAATAATGACATTAATGATACTGTTATTTGCCATATTCCAATTCTCTTTTTTATCTTATTCTTTAATGAAAAAGACATCTCTACAACTAAATAAACTAAAATTAATATTGAAAAAACCTGTCCTAATATATCGTATGAAAAGGTTTGAGGATCACTTATTTTCCAAGTTATAAATACTAAAAATAAACCCATAGCAGAAAATAAACGAATATTTCTGTTATAAACCTTTTTATTAAAAGGGATTTTAAAATGTTTTTCAGCAAGAGATCCTTCTTTACACGTTTTTAAAATAAAATTAGCTACACATGAATACAAGAAAACAACTAGGACAATTTTAACAATAATATAATTATATTCTGTAATTTCATTAATATTATTACCTATTTGTGTGCAACCTAAAATTATAAAACCTATAGCCCCGAACAATAATGGAGTTCTTACACTCTGTATCAAGGTCAAAAAAATCACTATTGGAGTATACGACTGTCTATCTGTTTTAATCTTACCAACAAAAGAATTTATTTCAGCTTTTATTCTCTTTATTCTCGAATATAGTATTGATATAATTCCCCATAAAAATATAAAAGGCAAAGATTTAACAATATTATTTGGTTCCAATAAACCAAAGCTTGATTTATCATAAACTTTCTTAATCTTGGTAATCTGTTCATGTAATGATTTATCAAAAGTCTCAAACCACTTTTTAGATATTGCTAAATTACTAGGACTCCAAAATATTTGATTGTATATTTGGGTTGTTATTGAATCTTTTATTTTACTGTATTTTTGCATATTAGCTTGCATATTTATGGCATTATTCAGCGTAGGTGATAATTCCCTTAATAAAGCTGATAAAATTTTTTTTCTAGAAGTTATTAGAACTTGAACAACCTCTTTATCTTCTTCTTTTAAAATATTTGGATAATCATATTTTTTTGATAAATACGCTATGTAATTATCATCTTCACCTGTTTCTTCTAATTCAATACTGTAATCATATTGTTGCAAACGCAAAATATTAATTTCATCATTCAAATTAATTGGCAAAATATAATTTGGTATTAAATCACTTTTTTTAAATAGAACTTTTGATAAAAAAATTGTGTTATCAAAATATTGAATTTGATTTTCTATATCTTGTTGAATTTTTGTAGTTCTTTCAATCAAAGTATTTATTTGGCGATTATATTTCTGAAAATCATTATTTTTTTCAAACATAACAGAAAGCTCTGTATACAACCTACGATTTTCATAATATAACTCTGATAAAAATTGATTATTTGAAATTCTTTCAGGTGTTATACCAAGCATTTCATTCTGTTGCAATGTTTCATTTTTTCTCAAATCTATAATTTGAGCATCGATTTTAATTTTTAGATTATTTAAATTATTTAGCAGTTCCTTATAGCGCTGAACTGTTGATCTTATTTTTTCAAATAAAACACCACTATTACTTAACTTAAAATTATTCAATATCAAATGAGATTTAATAGCTGAAATCTTTGCTACATACAAAAACTTCTCAGATTCTCTATATGAATCAGAAGTTGTTATAAGATTAAGTCTACTTTGTAAATCTAACAATTCATTATTATATTTATTGGCATTATCTTGACTCTTTAATGATAAACTTGATATTTTTTCTAAATTTAGACGAAACTTCTCATGTATTGTTGTATATTCTTCTATACTCTTAGCTATATTTAATTCAATATTATTTAATTCTTTTACACCATATTTATATAAGTTAAATTTATATTCTTGTATTTGTGATTGAACTTTTGATATTTCTAATTCATTTATCGACCTTGTATTACCATTTATAAATGACTTAATCATATTAAGTTCTTCATCATCTTGAAGTATAGAAGTTATTTCAAATAAAACTTCTTGCCATTCAATCTTTGACTTTTTATCAATTTCTGAAGCTAAATCTCCTAATGAATCAATATTTTCTATCTTTTTTTGAATTTCACCTACGGAGATACCTAATTGTGCAGGGTCTTTATCTTTATAATTAAGTAAATCTATTTCTGCATAAGCTATATTTGAACATAAAAAAATATATATGGTAATAAAAAAATGAAAAATTATTTTTATTGTATGTTTAATTATTTTACTTAATATATCCATATAAGACCTTAAAATTTAATGAAATCATGAACGATTATTGAGGTTATTATTGATAAAAACAATGCAGGTAAATAATCAGTGGTTTTAATAGATTTTATTTTTAATAATACAATACTCGAAAAAATAATTAACAAACCACCAGTTAGTGTTAAATTAGACAATATATATTCAGGAATTGAATCCTTTATTATAAGAGCACACATATAGATTGCTCCCTGAAATATAAATAAAACAGGGGCTGCAAGAGCTATACCTACACCATAGGCAGAAGCTAAAGCAATAGACGAAACAAAATCTAAGGAGGCATTTATAAACAACATGGTATGATCATTTTTTAAAGCACTTTCAATCGGACCTAAAATAGATAATGCACCTATACAAAATAACAATATTGCTGTTATCAGTCCTTCCCCAAAATTATTTCCAGCTTTCAGCCGTTCTGATAATTTTATAAATCTATCATGTAATTTGAAATAATTACCAATTAACGCTCCCAAACACATATTTACAATTAAAAGCAGTATATTAGCATCATTATTAATTGAAGATATAATTACTTTCAATCCTACAATACCAACGCACCCTCCTAAAGCAATAAAGAGGGATTCTTGATAACTATTAACTAATTTTTTTCCTAAAATGGCACCTATTACAGAACCTGCAACAATACCTACAACATTTACTATAGTACCAATCATAATTATTTTTTTAATGATTTATGTTTTATAATTACATTTTTATTTCTTAATTTAAATCTTTTACCTAATGATTCTGCTATGAATACACTTCTATGTTGTCCCCCTGTGCATCCAATAGCAATCGTTAAATAACTACGGTTATTTCTTTCTATAAAAGGTAACCAATAGTCAATTAATGAATCAATATGTTGAATATAAGTTTGTACTTCAGGATATTTTGAAAAAAAATCATGAACTTCTTTATCTAACCCTGTTAATAATCTTAATTCAGGAACCCAATGAGGATTTGGTAAAAAACGAGCATCAAAAACAAAATCAGCGTCCTTTACAATCCCATTCTTAAAACCAAAGGATTCAAAAACAATTGTTATATTTTTTCCTTTTTTCCCTAAAACAATTGACGTAATTTCTTCAGATAATTCATGAATACTCAAACTAGAGGTATCTATTCTGATATCAGCATAATCGGATAACTGATCCAAAATTCCGTGTTCAGCTTTTATAGATTCTTCTAATGATAAATCTGGATATTGTTTAGATAAAGGATGTAATCTTCTTGTTTCTTCATAACGCTTTATCAAAGTTGAGTCATCAGCATCTAAAAAAATGCTGATAAGCTCATTTTCATCATCTGATCTAAATTTACTTAAAAATTTTATAAACTTTTCTGGTTTTGATGGAATATTTCTAATATCAACACTTACAGCCATTTTATTATGATTTTCTGCAATACTAAGCGTTATTACTTCAGGCAGTAAATCTATAGGTAGATTATCTATACAATTATAATTAAGATCCTCTAAAACTCTTAATGCGATGGTCTTACCAGCACCACTTCGACCACTTACAATAAATAGCTTCATATTAGAGCTTCCTTTATCTTACAACTCACAACTTGTTACTATACCAAATTTTTAATAGCATCTGTTATTCTACGAGCAACAATAGGATTATTCATAGTATATATATGAATTCCCTCTATTCCCCTTGCTAATAAATCTATTATCTGATGAGTTGCGTATGTTAAGCCAGCGTCAAATAAAGCTTCTTTATTATCAGCATAACGTTCAATTATACGTTGTAAATCTTTAGGAATTGACGCGCCACACAAACTCACCATACGTTCAATTTGAGCCTTGTTAACAACAGGCATAATACCAGCTTCAATAGGTACATTAATCCCTGCAATACGACACTTTTCAATAAAATCAAAAAATATATTATTATCAAAAAACAATTGAGAGATTAAATGCTGCGCACCTGCATCAACCTTTTTACGTAAATTTAAAATATCATCAATCTTATTATTTGATTCTTGATGACCTTCGGGATAACAAGCGCCACTAATACCTAAATCACTATGTTCTTTCACAAAAGTTATCAAATCAGAAGCATAATTAAAATCATACTTTGGTTCAATATTAGGATTCTTATCACCTCTTAACGCTAAAATATTCTCAATACCATGTTCTTTTAAGGTATCAATCATTTTTATTATTTCTTCTTTGGAATATGTTAAACAAGTAAGATGAGTAACTGCTTCTATATTGTATTTATGCTTTATTTTACTGGCAATTTCCACTGTAGATGAATTTGTTACAGAACCTCCAGCACCAAAGGTTACCGATATAAAATCTGGATTTAAACTAGACAATACCTCCAAAGTTTCATCAATATTCTTTAAAGCCTCTGCTCTTTTTGGAGGAAAAATTTCAAAAGATATAACTTGTTTTTTTTGTTTAAATAAATCCGCTATTAACATAAAAATTCCTGTCTAACCATTCTAAATAATTCATTTAATAATGATTAACTAGACGTGTAATCATTATCATTTGGATACCTTTTATTAGTAGAGCGCATATCTCTATCCTTTAAATATGCAATCTTTTCTTGAACCCATTTTTCAAAACCTCGGTCACTTGGTTTATACCATTCTTTATTTCTAATTTCTGGTGGTAAAAAACACTCTCCTGCAGCATAGGCACCAGGCTCATCATGAGCATATCTATAACCTTTATGATACCCTAGATTTTCCATTAATTTCGTTGGTGCATTACGCAAATATAGAGGAACATCGTAATCAGGGAGATTTTTTACATCTTCTAATACACTATTCCAAGCTATATAAACAGAATTACTTTTAGGAGCTGTTGCACAATAAACTGCAGCCTGAGCAATAGCGCGCTCTCCTTCAGCCTTTCCTACTCTTTCATAACAATCCCAAGCCGCAATTACTACTTGCATGGCCTTAGGATCTGCATTCCCAATATCCTCAGAAGCAATTGCCAGTAATCTTCTTGCAACATATAAAGGATCTCCCCCTGCAGATATAATTCGAGCCATCCAGTATAAAGCACCCTGAGGACTAGAACCTCTTACGGATTTATGAAAAGCACTTATAAAATCATAGTAGCGATCACCATTTTTATCAAATAACTTTGCTCTCGAGCCAACAACAGAGGCTAAAGCTTCCATTGATATCTCATTTTTATTATCACCTATAGGTTCCGCTAAATCTGCTAAAATTTCTAAAAAATTTAAAGACCTTCTAGCGTCTCCATCAGATAATTCAGCTAATCTTGTTAAAACATTTGGAGCAAAAACCAAATTACGTTCTGCTAATCCGACAGGGCTTAAAACTGCCCGCATAATTATCTTTTCAATATCTGCTATCGATAATTTTTTCAAAATATAAACACGAGTTCGTGAAAGAATTGCATTATTTAGTTCAAAAGAAGGATTTTCAGTGGTGGCACCTATAAAAATGATTGTTCCATTTTCTATATATGGTAAAAAAGCATCCTGCTGACTTTTATTAAAACGATGAACTTCATCTACAAATAGAATCGTTTTATACCCAAAAGATAAGTTATGTTTGGCTTTATCTATAGCTTCTCTAATTTCTTTAATACCTGAAACTACAGCACTTATTCTTTCAACTCTTGCATTTGATTTTTTAGCAATAAGTTCTGCCAAAGTGGTTTTTCCAATTCCTGGAGGGCCCCACAAAATCATTGACGGACAATTTCCATGTTCAATAGCTCGTCTTAAAGGTTTATCATAACCTAAAATATGCTCTTGCCCTATATACTCACTCAGAGTCTGGGGTCTCATCCTAGATGCAAGAGGAGAATTTAACTCTAAAAACTTAGCAGCTTCTCTTGCTTCACAATCATCAAAAAGATCACTTTGCCCTTTGATCATCTACTGTTACACCTTCAGGGATAGTAAATTTAAAAACTTCTGAAGATATTTGGTCATTTTTAACATTCACAAAACTATAATGATTTATTTTGTTATCTTTTTCAATTATATCTATGGAACTAAATTTACTATTCTCAAAATAAATATCCATCTGCTTAATTAATCCTGATATATCTTTTGGAGTTACTATAAATTTTGAGTCATTTTGCTTTATTATATCGTACTTATCCCATATTGATTTATCATCAGTAATCAATAAAATAAGAGGAGAATTATTAACCTGTAAAGCAAAATCATATATAGTAACTTGCTCTAATAATTCATCGTAATTATATATAACTCTTCCATCTGTTACCAACTCACTAGCATCAGGCTTTGTTACCACCATTTTGAATTTATTAGGCCTTACCATATATAACTCACCAAAAGATTCTTGTAACACCTTATTTTCTTCATTTTTTACGACTTGCTCAAAATCTCCACTAAAAGAATCTACACTCTTTATGATTACTAAAAGCTCATCTCTAGCATCAGCACTTGCAGTATTTGTAAAAAATAAACTTTGTGCAAGTAAAAAAAGAATAAACTTATAAAAACCTTTTATCATGAATCTTCATTACCATCAATCAATACTTCACGCACACCAGAACCATTCAAAGGACCTGATAAAACCCCCATTTCCTCCAAGGTATCTGTAATCCTTGCTGCTCTAGTATACCCTATAGAAAATCTTCTTTGCAATCCAGAAACGCTATAACTAGTACCTTTTCCTGTTCTTTTTAACTCTTTACAATAATCCATTACTTTATCAATTAAATTATCGGACTTACCTGAAACAGGAGGCCTTTCGCCAGGAATTGCAGTTTCTTCAGTGAATTCAACAGTTGATACATCATCATTATAATTAGGTTTTCCTCGAGCGCGCCAGGCATCAGCAAAATTATTGATTTCATCATCACTGATAAATGCCCCGTGAGCTCTGCGTAATTCATTTGTACCATCATTAAATTTAATCAACATATCACCTCTTCCTAATAGATGTTCAGCACCTGGATTATCTAGTACTATACGAGATTCTATATTTGATTTAACCTTAAACGAAATTTGGCTAGGAAAATTACTTCTTATCGTACCTGTAATAACTTCTTTACGAGGCGATTGAGTAGCTAGAATAAGGTGCATACCTGCGGCACGAGCTTTAGCTGCTAATCTAGAAATCATTTCTTCAATATTACCATTTTTCTTTAACTGCAATACCAAATCAGCAAATTCATCTACTACAATTACGATATATGGAAATTTCTTCAACTTCGGAGCAGATGCATCCATACTATCACTTGGATGCCAAGTTGGATCTAAAAGATCAGGATGACTTTCAATGTATTCATTATAACCATTTATATTTCTAACTTGAAGACGAGACATTATTGTATAACGTCTTTCCATTTCCTGAACTGCCCAACGAATTGCACTTGATGCTTTCTTCATATCTGTAATAACTGGAGTTATTAAATGAGGTATATCACGATAATTTGAAAATTCCAACATCTTTGGATCAATCATTATCAAACGTAAATCTTCAGGCTTATTTCTCATAAGCAATGATACTAACATTGTATTAATACCTACAGATTTACCAGAACCTGTGGTACCCGCAACTAATAAATGAGGTGCAGCTGCTAAATTATAAATTACAGGTTTACCAATTATATCTCTACCAAGACATATAGAAAGAGGTGCTTTTGCATTTATAAAATCAGGACTTTCTAATAATTCTCTCATATTTATATTTTGACGGTCCTGATTCGGAATTTCTATTGCTACATACGAAGTTCCTGGTACTGATAAAATCACTCGAATATTGGCAATACGTAAGTTACGAGCTATATCACAACTAACATCTTCAATTCTTGAAGAACGCTGATCACCAACAAGTTCTAAATAGAATCTTGTAATTACAGGGCCAATTTCATAATACTTAACAGTCTTTTGATTTCCGTACGCATCTGTTATTTGTCTTTCAGCAACATGAGCTTTAATTTTATATAGTTTTAAAGTATTATCTAGTCTTGTAACCAATTCTTCAATTACTTCAATTCTTACAGGCTTTTGAGCATGAGGAGCTGAGAATATTTCTACAGGTGGAAAATCTGATAAATCATCATTATACTCATAATGCCCTTGATGATAATTCACACTAGATGGAACATCTTCATTTTTTACAAAACGAGCTTCAGGATTTGCGTTTACAGGAGTAATTGGTGGAACTGAAATGTTTAAAGTTGGTTTAAATGGAAGGTTATCTTCAACAAAACTACCACTTTCATTATCATTTTCTCCTTCAGATTCGTCTTTTTCTGAAAAAACAGGTTCAGCCACAACTGAAAAATTATCAGGAATAGATCCCATATCTCTATATGAATCTATACTATAGACATTATCATCATCTTCTTTTACTTCATTATTAACAAACTCTGGAATTTCTGGGTGGTCTTGTGGTTCCAGCGTTTGTTTTATATCATTAATATGTTCTTCAATCTGATTTAAACTGTCATTTACCGAAACAGAAGCTGGATCATTTGAAGTATTAATAATTGATACAGGTGCTATACTTTCACCTACTTTTAAAGGCTTTAATTCTTCAGTCTTTTTTACAGATACATAAATAGCATCTTTAACAGAATTGCTAGGAGGTGGTAAAATTACAGAAGATACGTATTTTCTCTCAGATACTGATTGAGTTTTTTCTTGTGAAGTAAAACTTTCTTCCTTTGTTTCCTTTGTTTTTTGAGTCTGGAAATTTGGTTCCTTGTTTTCTTCTATTGGTTCAACAATATCATTAATATCTAAAGAAGGCTCTATTCTTCCTGTGCCACTGTCTAATGTATTTAATCCAGGAATTTCTAAGTCTTCTTCCTCTTGCTTATTATTTGTTATTTGTGAGTTAGCTGAAAAAGCTCCTAAATCTCTATTCTTTTCATCTTTTTTAGGTAATTCTTTGTTTATATTACTATTTTTAGAAATATCTATCTCTTTTATGGATACTTTATCTTGCTCTTTCGTTAAAAATACATCCATAAATTGTTCTTCTTCATTTTCTTTCATAAAAGGTTTAAACAACACTGATAAGAAACCTTTATAAGTAATGATTGATATTACACAACCACCTACAGCGGATAACATAGTAACAATAGAAATTCCTGTAAAAAGAGAAATACCTATAAAAAAAAGTCCCATCATAGAAAGCATTGTTCCTATGTAACCTAAAAATGATGAAACAAAATCATAAGCTACTGTACCTAGATGTCCACCGCCAGAATTAAAAAAATGCATTTTTGAAACTAGTGAACACAAAGATAATAATATAAAATCTATTCCCAAGATTTTATACATAATTCCAAAATAGTTTATATTCTTTAATGAAAATTTTTGTTTCAAAATCAATATTGCAACATAAAACAACATTATTGGTATTATATAAGCACAATATCCGAAATACGAAAACAAGGCATCAGATAAATTTGCACCAACAAAACCTACGGTATTGGTAATATGCTTATCCCTATCTGGGTCATTTTTCCAATTATTATCCATAGGATTGTATGAAATTAAAGATAAAGCAACTAAAATAGAAACAAGCATGAGAATAATAGCACAACCTTCTCTTATTTTTTCAAAAGCTGGCTTTGTTTTGATCTCGCTAACTTCCAAGACATCCACCTACATAAATATCACAAACAAATATAACAATTATTCAATATGGCCGTTAATTATAATACAAAAAACAAATTAATTATAATTTTCTTCTAGAGTTGTGTTCCTAGTATCGTTATGACGAACTAAAACAATATTAGAATTTTTAACTTCTTCCATAACTACATAAGTTCTTGTATCACTCACACAAGGCAACTTCAAAATGGTGTCACTCAATATTTTTCGATAAGCAGACATATCAGCAACACGAGTCTTTAGAAGATAATCGAATGATCCTGACACTAAGTGACACTCTTGAATATCGGGCAATTCTTGTACCGCCTTATTAAATCTATCAAAAACATCAGGGGCACTCTTTGTTAAAGTTATTTCTACATAAACCAATAATGAAGCTTCTAAAAGTTTTGGATTTAAATGAGCACTGTACCCCAAAATATAACCTTGCTTCTCTAAGCGCCTAACTCTTTCTAAACAAGGTGTTGGACTTAATCCAACCCTTTTAGATAATTCAGTATTTGATAATCGACCATCATTTTGCAATTCAATTAAAATATTGCGATCTATACGATCTAAATTTTTATAGGTTTTGTAATCTTCATTACCGTTTTTTATATTCATATTTACAACTTTACTATTTATAAATTTATTTTATATTAAATGAAAAATTTTTCATATTATATTACATAAAAAAAGAATAATAATAAAAAACTATAAATTAGTCTTTTTTTCAATGTATAATGTGGTGAATAACAATTTATAATTTTTATTTATGATATTATAGAAGCAAACGTATTTTTATAAAAATAATAAGAATCTAATCTATTATCCCTAACAGGAAAGAGAGTAAAAAATGTCTAAAACTATATTAATAACAGGGGGAGCTGGTTTTATTGGCTCAAATTTTGTACCTTATTTCTGCGAAAAATATCCTGATTACAAAATTATCAATTTAGATAAATTAACCTATGCAGGCAATTTGGACAATGTTAAAGAATGCATTAATATGCCTAATTATCTTTTTGTTCAAGGTGACATCTGCGACGAAGAATTAATAAATAAATTATTTGATGAACATGATATTCGTGGCATAATTCATTTTGCTGCAGAAAGTCATGTAGATAATTCTATAAAAGGACCAAAAGCATTTGTAAACACAAATATTATTGGTACTTTCACTCTATTAGAAGTTGCTAGACAACATTGGATGGACGCACCTGGTAAAGTTAAAGCAGGTTACGAGGATTGTAGATTCCATCATATTTCAACAGATGAAGTTTACGGTACTTTAGGGGACGAAGGTTACTTTACAGAAACTACTCCTTATGCTCCAAATAGTCCTTATTCAGCAAGTAAAGCAGGTTCTGATTTCTTAGTAAGAGCGTATAACCATACATATGGCATGAATGTTACAACCTCTAACTGCTCAAATAATTATGGCCCTAAACAACATTCTGAAAAGTTAATACCACATATCATTGAATACGCTTTGGCAGAAAAACCACTACCAATATACGGAAAAGGACTAAATATCAGAGATTGGTTGTATGTATTAGATCATTGTAAAGCTATTGATTTAATTTACCACAAAGGAGTTTCAGGAGAAACTTATAATATAGGTGGTCATAACGAAAGAAATAATATCACTATTGTAAAAACAATCTGTGCTATTTTGGATGAAAAACAACCTAGAGCAAATGGTCATAAATATGAAGAATTAATTAGCTTTGTAACTGACCGTGCAGGTCATGATTTACGTTACGCAATTGATGCTGATAAGATCACAAATGAATTGGGTTGGAAGGCAGATGAAACTTTCGATACTGGTATTATAAAAACTGTTGAATGGTATCTAAACAAATTTAAGAAATAGAAATTTATAAAATGTTAGAACATTCCTTTGTTCTAACATTTTTATTGTTAAGTTATATATTATTCATATCTGTTAAATATATTAAGGAAAATAAAATGTCAAATCATAAAGTAATCATTATTGGTTCAGGTCCTGCTGGATGTACCGCAGCAATCTATGCAGCAAGAGCAAATTTAAATCCAATCGTAATCACAGGAATGCAATATGGCGGACAATTAACCCAAACTCCAAAAATTGAAAACTGGCCAGGAGAACCATCCATATCAGGCATTGATTTAATGGAAAAACTAATTGCTCATGCTCAAGGATTAGGTGTGGAATTCATAAATCAGCAGATTGAAGACATAAATTTTTCTAAACGCCCTTTTGTTTTAAAGAGTGATGAGGAGGTATTTGAAGCGGATACTGTTATTATAGCAACAGGAGCAAGTCCAAAAAATTTAGGAATACCTTCAGAAGAAAAATTTTTACATAATGGAATCAGCTATTGTGCAACTTGCGATGGTTTTTTCTATAAAGATCAAGAAGTTGCAGTTATAGGTGGAGGAAATACCGCATTAGTAGAGACTTTATACTTAAGTAATATCTGCAAAAAAGTGTATTTAGTTCATAGAAGAGATAGTTTTAGAGCAGAGCAAATTGTAATAAATCAAATATATGAAAAAGTTAATGAAGGCAAAATTGAACTAGTCCTAAATGCAAATGTAAAAGAAATAACTGGTAGTGAATTAAATGGAGTAGAAGGATTTACAGCAATTTATAATGATAATACAACTAAAGATTTTAAAGTAAATGGGATCTTTATTGCTATAGGACATACACCAAACACTCTTATTTTTAGTCCCGTATTAGACAACACAAATGGAACTTTAGAAGTGGGTTGCATTAATGGGTACGAAACATCTTGCAGTATTCCTGGTATTTTTGCAGCAGGAGATTGTGCAGACCATAATTACCGTCAAGCAATAACCTCAGCAGGAACAGGTTGTAAAGCTGCTCTCGATGTTGAACATTTTTTAACTAATTCTAATAAGAATTCTTAAAAAATTTTAAAGCACTTGTAGTAACGCACCACTGTTGACAAGACAATGAATATGTAATATTATCAACCGATCTCAAAACAGTAAAAAGGTATTGATTATAAAATGAAATTTGATAACAATACTCATTAAACATTCGTTTTAGAAGAAAAGTTTTAAAGTCTTTTTTGCTTGATTTCTATATATGATAAAGCACATATTTAAGTTCATATCCTTAATATAAATTATGGATAAATAAAAAGCATTGAGTAGCAAAGCATTAAAAGGAAACTATCTCTTATAACAAAAAGTTCACTTCTCTAGGTGATTATAAGCCTATTGAAGATAAAGCTTTAAGGATAATATTAGATGTTAAATATAGTTCTATTCCAACCAGAAATCCCTGCTAATACAGGTAACATTATCAGACTGTGTGCTAATACAGGATTTAATTTGCATATAATTGAACCAGCTGCTTTTTCTTTAGATGATAAAAAATTAATGAGAGCAGGTCTTGATTATCATGAATTTGTTAATATTGTAAAACACCATAATCTAGAAGAATGTTTAGAATATTTTAAAGGTCATAATATATATGCATGTACTACAAAAGGTCACGCATATCCCAATCTCTGTCAATTTAAAGAAGGTGATGTTTTGATATTTGGAAAAGAAACCAAAGGTCTACCTGATTCATTTACAGATACCTTAGATTTGGATCATAAAGTTAGAATTCCTATGGTTCCTAACAGCAGATGTATGAATCTTTCAAACAGCGTTGCCATTTTTATTTATGAGGCATGGAGACAACTTGATTTTATAGGTGCTAAAATACAATAAATAATACAACACTTTATAAGTAGGACAAAAAAATAAATGGCAGAAAAGATTTTAAATTGGGTTGCAGAATCATTAACTGGTTTTGGATTATATAATTATCTATTTGCTTTCGGCATATTAATACTATGTGGTTTCGGTTTACCTATACCTGAAGATATTACTCTAGTTGCTGGTGGCTTAGTATCAGGATTAAAAGCAACTGATCCACATATTATGCTTCTTGTTTGTTTTGCCGGGGTTCTTTTAGGTGATAGTACTATGTATATTCTTGGTAGAACATTTGGATATCGTATACAAAAATTTAAACCTATAAGAAAAATTCTCCCCCCAAGAAGATTTGCTCAAGTGCAAAGACAATTTGCAAAGCATGGTATTTGGGTTTTGTTTTTTGCTCGTTTCATGCCAGGCTTAAGATCTCCAATATTCTTAGCTGCTGGAATGAGTCATAGAATACCATTTACCCATTTTATTTTAATGGATGGTTTTGCTGCTCTTATTTCTGTCCCTGTTTGGGTATACATAGGATATTACTTTGCAGATCAATTACCAAAACTTCTTGAAGTTGTAAAAGATGGTCAAGGTATTATGCATGTTATAGTTGGCGGTATTATTTTATTTATTGCATTCCTGCTAATAAAGTCATATATTCATAAAAAAATAGATGCAAAATCAAAGTTAAATACTAAGTAAATCAAAAACTAATAATATGGTTGTTATACTCAATTTTTCATAATATTATTAGAAAATCTCTTGATTTTTTATAATCCATAGTATTATACTATGTTTAGTAGTTAATTAAATATAGGGGTCTATAATATGGCAGTATATAATTCAATTGAAGAACTTATTGGTAATACACCTTTAATTAAATTAAATAAATTAAGCAAGGAATTTAACCTAAAAGGTAATATTTACGCAAAACTAGAAATGTTCAATCCTGCAGGTTCTATTAAGGATCGTGCCGCACTAAGCATGATACAGGACGCTCTTAAAAAAGGAATTATTAAAGAAGGGGGTACCATTATTGAACCAACTTCAGGAAATACAGGAATTGGCTTAGCTCTTGTTGCAAAAGTATTTGGTCTAAATTTAATATTGACCATGCCTGAAAGCATGAGTTTAGAAAGACGTTCCTTACTAAAAGTTCGAGGTGCCAAATTGGTATTAACTCCGGCAAGCCTTGGCATGAAAGGTGCTGTTGATGAAGCTATAAAAATTCAAAAAATTACTCCAGGTAGTATTATAGTAGGACAATTTGATAATCCTGCAAATCCAAAAGCACACGAAGAATATACAGCTTCGGAAATTTGGAACGATTTAAATGGTAAAGTTGATATTATAGTGGCTGGTGTTGGTACTGGTGGTACAATTACAGGTTTAGCAAAAGGGTTAAAGGCTAAAAATAAAAATATTGTAGCTGTTGCTGTAGAACCTGCTGAATCCCCATTAATAACTGAAGGAAAAGTTGGTATCCATAAAATTCAAGGTATAGGAGCTAACTTTATTCCCCAAAATTTTGATATAAAAGTAGTTGATAAAACTATAGCAATTCCTAGTGAAACAGCTATAGACTACACTAAACAACTAAATAAAATTGAAGCTATACTTTCAGGAATTTCTGGTGGAGCCAATATTGCGGCAGCTATTCAACTAGCTCAGTTACCTGAAAATGAAGGAAAAAATATTGTTGCAATTATTCCTGACACAGGTGAACATTATATATCTTTAGGTTTATTTGATAACAACTAGGTATTATTAAAATGACAATTACTCAACCAAGACTTACGCCATCTAAAAAATCTATTGCTTATTTTATATTTTTTACAATTGCAATAATTTTGGGTGTTATAAATGGTATTCATACTACAAATATCGGTATTGATGTAGCTAATTTTACTTCTGAAGTATTTATAAGACTTTTTAAATTTGTCAGTGTTCCTATTATTGGTATTTCTATATGTACTACAATAGCTACATTAGGAAACTCAAAAACTGAAAAATCACTTTGGAAAAGAGCATTAGCTTATACCATCAGTACTACAGTTTTATCATCATGTACTGCTGCTATTTTATATGCTATAATTCAGCCGAAAAATGTAACAACTGTCGCACCTGAGAATATTGAGTTAGGTATTAATAATACAAGTAGTTATATAAACTATTTTATCAATATTGTACCTAATAATATTTTAGCACCTTTTATGGAAGGTAATGTTTTAAGTATCTTATTAATAGCAATCATTATTGGTATCAGCATTAGACATATTCCTCACGATGAATCAAGAAATATCATCACAAACTTCTTACTGGGGTTACAATCTATTTTATTCTTCATTGTAAAATGGATAATTAATTTACTACCTATCGGTATTTTCGGATTTGTTACTCTTTCAGTAATTGATTTTAAATCTGGAGTTGTTTTAGGTGGTTTAAGTAATTACTTTACAGTTGTTGTAGGATCTAATTTATTTCAAGGATTAGTAGTATTACCTATTTTTTTATTACTAAAAGGAATAAATCCATTAAAAACTGCAAAAAACATGTCAAAAGCTTTAATTGTTGCCTTTTGCTCAAAATCTAGTGCGGCAACACTTCCTGTTACTATTGCTTGTGCCGAAGAAAACAATCATATAAATCCAAAGGTTTCAAGATTTGTACTACCTATTTGTACAACAATAAACATGAATGGTTGTGCGGCTTTTATCTTTATAACTGTAATATATATAATGCAAAATAATGGTATTGAAATCACTCCATTAACTATGATTTCATGGATAGGCATTGCTACAATTGCTGCTATCGGAAACGCAGGCGTTCCAATGGGATGTTACTTCTTATCTGCAAGCTTACTATCATCAATGAATGTTCCAATCCAATTACTTGGTATTATTTTACCTATTTATGCAGTTATTGATATGATTGAAACAACTCTAAATGTTTGGTCTGATTCAACCGTTGCCACAATGGTAAATCATGATGTTAAAGAAAATTTAAATCAAGGTGTTTAATAATTAGTAAATGGTAAGTAATAATTAGTAAAAAGGAGGTATAAACCTCCTTTTTTTCAATTTTAATTATTCATTAAAATATGATTTTTTTATCTACAATCTGTTTTAAATACTGACCATATGGTGATTTACCATACATCCTAGCACTTTCTATCAAATGATCTTTACTTATCCAATTATTGTTATAAGCAATTTCTTCAAGTACTGCTATAGGTATACCTGCACTGTTTTGCACATGTTTTACAAAACCTTCAGCATCATATAAGCTATCAACTGTACCTGTATCAAACCATGCAAACCCCCTACCCAATGGAACTACTGACAACTCATTATTCTGAAGATAAATATTGTTTAAATCAGTTATTTCAAGTTCTCCACGTGCTGATGGTTTTATACTCTTTGCATATTCACATACATTATGGTCATAAAAATACAATCCTGTTACAGCATAATTACTTTTTGGATTTTTAGGCTTTTCCTCTATTGATAAAGCTTTACCGTTATTATCAAATTCAATAACTCCAAATCTTTTAGGATCATTTACATAAAAACCAAATACTGTTGCTCCTTTTTCAACTTTTGCCGCGCTCTGAAGATACTTAGTTAAACTAGCACCATAAAATATATTATCTCCTAAAACCATAGCACAACTATCACCTGCAATAAATTCTTCTCCAAGAATAAATGCTTGAGCTAACCCATCAGGAGAAGGTTGTTCTTTATAGCTTAAATTTAAACCATAACGACTACCATCATTTAATAACCTTTTAAAATTTGGTAAATCTGAGGGTGTTGAAATAATAAGAATATCACGAATACCAGCCAACATCAGTACAGATAACGGATAGTAAATCATTGGCTTATCGTATACAGGTAATAACTGTTTACTTGTTACCATAGTTAATGGATATAAACGCGTTCCCGAACCGCCTGCTAGAACAATCCCCTTCACAAAAACCTCTCTTAATATTTGAATTTAATTTTCTACGATGTATTATACAATTTGATACTAATTAAATTAATTAGAAAAAAAATATATTTTATAATAACATCAATTAGCGTAAAAATAATTCTTTTTTTATTTTTTGGAACATCGTCATGAAAAATTCAATTAAAATAATCTTTATTTTTTCAGCATTTTTAACATCTGATGTTTGGGCTTTATCTAATTTAGATTGTCAAAATGCTTTACTTGAATTTTTTACTATGTGCGAAAAATCACCAACATTAGCTAAAATTGAAACAATTAAAAATAAATGCTTCGCCAATCCTATACAAGGTAATAATGGAGGCAAAGGATTAACATGTGGAAATGAAAATAACTCCCTATCTTTTATTAAGTTTTTTGGAAGCTACGAAGATATTAAAATATCCAATAATAAGGATGATCAAAGTGGAGCAATCTTAAATTGGAATATACAAAATACAACTTCACAACAAGATGAATATTATGAGTTTTATAATGACCCTAACTACTGTAACATCGAATCAATTGATATCTATAATCAAAATAATAAAAAACTTACTTTCACTTTTCCAAATAGTAGTAACACCTATTCATCTTCTACAAAGCTTCATAAATTAGATAAATTTTATGGTGAGGTTTTTAATTCATTATCAGATGCTCTTACTTGCAATGGATTAGTTAATATTATAAATGCTACTGATTATAATAATAATGTAATTTCTCCAAATACTGGTAAAGATAAAATAACTATTATTAAAGGTAATGGAAAACCTATTTATTTAAACACAAATAATTCATTTGTAATAACAAATGCTCCTGTTAATTTATTCGAAACTCCGGAACAAAAAGAAGCTTTTCTATTAACAAATAATAGTGTTACTTTTAACACTACACACATTTTTGAATTGGGAATAAATTCCTTATCTATAATATTTAACTATAAAAATGAAAAGAATCTATTTATAAAAAATTATGCACAAAATTCTTCTATTTCAGACGTAACAGAAGAATCTTCTTCAAAATTTTACAGAATATCTAAGATAAACGATAACAAACACTGTAGCTCCTTAACTTTACAGGTTCTTGAATGTTCAAATGCAAATACTTGTAGTGAATTATCTTCCTCAATTACTTTAAATGTTGGCGGTACTACCAAAATTATTTCAAATGGTAAGTTTTCACTAAACACAAAAGATGCATCTAAAATTACTATAAGTGCTAATAATAATATTTTATTCTGTGATAATAATAGTAACCAAACTGCAGAATGTTCTTTCAACGTATCACCATGTAATATAAATATCAACAATGTAAAAAATTGGATCAACGAAACTAATAACCAAGCTATTATAACTTACGATTCAGCTGATGAAAGCGTTCCTTACCCTTTAATATTAGATAATGATTTAGATATTATTAACATTATTGCTACTATACAAAACACTAGTGATAGACCTATAAACATTAATAATACAACTATTCAAAATGCAACAGAACAGAATATTGAACTAACCGCTAATATCATTAAAGAAAATGGATTAATAAAAATCATTCCTCGTTATAAATTAAACAATATTGTATACCCAAATGAATTGTTGCTTAAAAGTATTACACTAAATACAACCATAAATAGTGTAGAAGAAAACTCTACAATTTTTATAAATGGCAATAATTCATTATTAGCTGTACCATTAGCTATTTGTATGAATATTGAAAAAATAACAGACCAGATTTATGATATTGATAGTGATAATAATTCCTATAAATTGATTGAAACTTATAAACCATATAAACTATCTCAATATTATGTAGGTTGTTCTGATAACTGCCCTACTACTTCCCAAATAAGCCAAGAGCAATTAAAACAATTTTGCGAAAACTCCCTATCTGAAAAAGTTAATTTAGCAATATACAAAGATAATGTAACTAAAAATATAGATAAATCTGCAAAATCATTATCTACAAATTGTTTAAACTCATGGGTAAACAATGTTGAAAGCAATTGTTCCTTAGTCGTAAAAAATACAACAATAAGCGAATCCATTAATGAATATAATACAAATACAAATACTAATGACTTTACTGTTCCGCCCACATTATTTAAAATATGCACTAATGATGAATGTTCAAATTCTGAAAATACTTTAACACTAGGTCTTATAAAAAAAGACAGAATTCTGCAAATACAAAATACTGGATGGTATTCATTTAGCAATGAATCACCATTAAACATATTTTCAAATAATAAACCTGATGATAAAAAAACATTTTTCTACAGTCCTATTTACACCGTATTACCAAATAGCATAAAAGTAACTGACTATAGTTTAAATGACTTTTCATATTCCTACAATGAATTAGAATCAACTCTTTATAAAGGTTTGTTACATTTACTGAAAAATAAACAAGCTGTTGGTGATGAATTCTGCCCTGCATATTTTAATCAATATCAATTATTATCAGGATATATAAACGGTTTTGAATCTTCAAATCAAATAAACCATAAAACCTCAAACTTTATATATGAATACTTTTATATTCATCCTGAATTTGAACTAAAACCAATGTATGTCAATACAATAAACACTACAATTCCTAATTCAATAATAAAGGACTCTAGTCTCTCTAAATTAGGTATAAATAATTACATATATAATAGTGATGAAAACTACTCTAGTGGGCTTTCTTTTAGTACTTTATTAAAAATTAATTCCACACCATCAGAACCAAAACAAGTTGCTTTAGGTTATAACGCAAGTGTTGATGCCTGTATAGTGAACAATACAACTTTTAATATAGAATGTAATTATCCTATAAAATCTTTAAAAAATGATATTTATGCAGAAAGCAATGCAAACCTAGGTTTAGTAAATACGTTTACTTATAATAAAGGGCGTATAGTTTCAGATTCATTTTATGGGGAAAATGATATTTATGTACCTTTAATTATTATGCATCTTAATAAAGATAATGAAAAAGGGCTTTACTGGAAACAGTCAAAAGATTCATGCAGTACCATATATCTTAGAAGTACTTATGATAAAAGTATTGCAAGCAATATTCGTTTTTATAAAAAATTAACTGCTGATAACAGTAATATTTTAGATATATCATCTATTGTAGACAATAAAATAAAAATGAATGATAATAGCATCTCTACAATAAGAATTTGTCAAAATAAAAACGACCTTTGCTTCATTGATAAAGCAGTGTTTAACCAAGGTATACTGTTTATTAAAGCAACTAGACCTGAAAATATTGATAATTATGAATCATATAGCCTATTTGAAGTAATAACAAATTATGAAAATCCTTTACAAACACCTTATTATCCGCTTAACCATCTTGTTGAATCAACAACAAGTAATGGGGGATTTATTTTTAGGGAATATAAAGGGAATAAAAGAATTATCTCAATTGGCGAAGAATTGCCAATTGAACAATTTAAACCTTAATTATTTTTTATAATAATAACAAGTTATTTATACTAAATGGAGTAAAATATGTCTTTCACGGGATTTTTAGTAAACCTAGTTAACGAAAATATTATAACAAAAGAGCAAGCTGATACTATCGAACAGAAAGCTAAAGATGCTGAAATGAATACTATTGCATATGCAGTAGAATGGGACTATGTTCAACCTAGCGTTATCAAGGAACTTGCAATTAAAGAATTCGGATATAACTTTTTAGATTTAGATAATTTTGATATCAAAAAGATGCCTGAAGAATACATAAATCAAAGTTTAATTGTAAGAACTCACGCTATACCTTTGTATTTTGAAAATAATACCCTTTATTTAGGAACCTCAGATCCTGCTAACTTTAAGGCTTTAGATGAGTTTAATTTAAAATATGGTATTATGACTGATCTTGTAATAGTAGAAGAAGATAAGCTAACTCAAAAAATTCAAAGCATTTATGGTAATTTTGGGACCGACCAATCTTACAATTTATAAGTAAGTAAAAAATATTACAAAACACTCATTTTTATGTATGTAAATTACTATATTTATACTATAATATGTTTTAGAGTACAAAAGCAAAAAATATTGTTGCTATAAATTTTTATAAGAATATTTTCATTCTACCATTTATAGTTAAAAAACTTATAAATAAGTAACGATAGTAAATAGTAAGAAAAAACAATAATAATTCTCTGTTTCATATTATTGAAACAGAGAATCCTACGGAGTTTTTGTAGGATTAAGAATTATATTTAAAGCAATGAGTGGTTTAATTATGACTAATGTAATAAAAGAAAAAAAGAAATCTAAATATATATCGACAACTAATATATCGAAACTGTCTGATCTACATCGTTTAGGTAAAATTATAGAAAATACTGATAGCAAAGTAAATATTTCAGAACTTGCTAGAAGATTGTCGCTTTCTAGAGCTACTGTAAAAAAATATTTACAAGGATTTAAAAAATCAACAACAAGAAATAAAAAAAGTTCATTAGATAAATATACATCGCAACTACTAGCGTTATTAGAAAAACATAGAACAAGTAGTAACGAGTTTTTCTACATTTCTGACTTTTACCAATATTCTCAAAAGATCATTGGATTTTCTTGTCAATATGCTACATTCAGACAGTATATTCGAAAAAATTCTAAATTAAACGGATTTTTTAGAAAAGAAAAAGGTGAAATTCAATTACATAAAAGAATGATTAAACTTGATGAATAAAACCACATCTAATTCGACTGATAAGAGTGATCTTATCAGTCTTTTCTTTTACGTATATTTGATATTAAAATAGCAAAATCTTCAGTAATTAACTAAAAATTCTTTACTATTTTTCATTTAAAACCTTATCAGTTCTGTAATAAGGTGATAAAGGACCATATAAAATTGGATCTTTATAATATTGGTGTTCATACATTAAATAACCATTTCTAACAGATAATTCATACCCCATATCTGAAATTTCATTAATAGCATGTTTAACCAAAGCTCCAATTAAATCAGCTAAAATATTACCACCACTATTTGCTTTATTAGTAGTTATCATTGTTCTTTGCCACAAAATACTGCCTGTATTTATATCATTTAGCACAGCTGTAACCTTTACAGACATATAACTATCAAGAAGAGTATAATGAGACGAATAATCCTCAACATTTAAATAAAGAACGGCATCAGCCCCAAATATTTCCTTTAATTTAGTCAATGGCAATTTATGAATTTCATCAGGCTCTGTTACTCCATTATACATAAAAGTATCATTTACCATAGTTACTGGTAACACATAATAACCTGCTTCAGACAAAGGTAATACTGTTGCTGCTAAAACAGCGGGACCAGCATCTATATTCGTAGATATGGATGTTGGCATCATTACTAATATAGAACGAGGATTAGAATTTAAAAAAGGAGTATAATCAAATCGTTCAACCTTATTAACACATCCAAATAATGATATACAAAATAAAGTAATTATACCTACTGAAAATAATCTCATCTTTATCCCCACCACTATTTTTTATTAATTTTATTATTTAATAAAAAATCAATATAATGACTAGCTTCTGGAAAATTCTTTTTTTCAAGTTCAAAATACTTTAAAGTTTCTGCATCATTCCCTTCTTTAGAACATAAAAGACCATAATGAGCATATGCACCAGGGGCTACTTTTTTACCAGAACTTTCAGCTGAATCAAAATACTCATTCATTAAATCCTTTTGTTTTTCAATATCTGGATCATTTTTTAAATACATATACATGGCTTCTGTATACGAGCTATCATGACTATATAAATTATCAGTTGTTGCACACCCTGTTACAAATAAAAATACCCCTACTGAAAAAAAATACCTACTATAGCTCATTAGTTATTACTCCGGAGACCATAAACCATTATCTATATCATGTGTTAAATTATTTACAGCTTCTCTAATAGCCAAACTTAAAACTTTACCATTTAAAGTCGAATCATAACTAGCATTACTACCAAAACCTAAAATATCTCTGTTGGATAAAGAATATTCACCAGCTCCTGTGGAAGAATAAACAACGGCTGATGTTTCGATATCAACAATATTTAAATTTACGTTAGCATAGGCAACTTGCTTTTTACCATGACCTAAAATCCCAAATAATTGATGATCTCCCACTGTTTTACGACCAAATTCAACAATATCTCCTGTAATAAGATAGCGAGCACCTTGAATTTTTTGTTCCTTTTTATTTATACCAGACTCTCTTGCTAAAGCATCCATATTATTTCTATCTAAAACCATATAACAACCAGCTTGTTGCAATGAAGTAATTAAGATAGTTTCTGATTGAGAACCTAATCTATCTACACCATCTGCAAATAAACCATTTTGATAACTGGAGTGATTTGCAAATTGTCCGATAGCTATTTTAATTTTTTTTCCTGAAACTGAACGTGTAATGGACACTTCAGCTTTTTCAGTAACAACTGTTTGATGCGATTCTGTTGCACAACCTAAAATGGTACTCCCTAAAGTTAATACCACACTTAATAGTAATATTTTTTTATTCATAAAAAAACCTACTTAATAATTCACTATCAAAAAGGAGTATCAATCATATTGATACTCCTTCAATGTTATTAATTAAATGTAATTGTTATTACTTAACATCACATGCTTCAAGATTCCAAACTTGTTCAACATAATCTAGAATTGAACGGTCTGAATTGAACTTACCCATCGTTACGGAATTGATAATCGCTGACTTAGCCCAACTTGATTTATTTCTATACATCTGGTCAATTCTTGCATGAGCATCAGAGTATGAACGGAAATCAGCTAATGCTAAATAAGTATCACCGCCATCTAGTAACGCACGCTTAATTGATGATAATTCACCTGGATGACCTGGAGTAAATAAATCAGTATCTAATGTATCTAAAGCAGCCTTGATTTCAGGATCATTGTTGTAAACATTCCAAGGATTGTAACCTTGAGCCTTTAATGTCTTAACTTCATCAACAGATAAACCGAAAATAGCATTATTTTCTGCACCAGCTTCTTCAACAATTTCGATATTAGCACCATCCATTGTACCTAATGTAATAGCACCGTTCATAGCTAACTTCATATTACCTGTACCAGACGCTTCGTAACCAGCAGTAGAAATCTGTTGTGAAACATCTGCAGCAGGGATTAACTTTTCAGCTAAGCTTACACGGTAATTAGGCATGAAAACAACCTTAATCTTACCATTGATACGAACATCATTATTAATGCATTCACCAACCTTGTTGATAGCATAAATAATATCCTTAGCCAACTTATAGCCTGGAGCCGCCTTTGAACCGAAGATAAATACATGCTTTTGTATATCTAAAGATGGATTTGCTAATAAACGTCGATATAAAGCAATGATATAAAGAAGATTTAATTGCTGTCTCTTGTATTCGTGTAAACGCTTAATTTGAATATCAAAGATAGCTTCTGGATCTACTTCAACACCAGTTTCAGCCTTGATAACTGCAGCTAATTTAACTTTATTAGCTTTCTTAATATCCATAAACTTCTTTTGGAACTTACTATCAGAAGCCTTATCCTTAATCTTCTTTAATTCATCTAAGTGAGTAATCCACTTATCTGAACCTAAAGTATCAGTATATAACTTAGCTAATTCAGGGTTACAAGATAACATCCAACGACGTGGAGTAACACCATTTGTTACATTACAGAACTTTTCAGGCCAAATCGTAGCATATTCAGGGAATAAATCTTCTTTAACAAGCTTTGAGTGAATAGCAGCAACACCATTAACCTTATGAGAACCTACTACACATAAGTTACCCATACGAACCTTACGACAATCACCTTCTTCAATTAAAGACAACTTAGACTTGATAAAATCATTACCAGGGAATGCCTTTTCACATTCATTTTCTAAGAATCTGCGATTAATTTCATAAATAATTTCTAAATGACGAGGTAATACTCTTTCGAATAAGTACACTGGCCACTTTTCTAAAGCTTCAGGTAATAAAGTGTGGTTAGTATATGAGAATACTTTGTAACAAATATTCCATGCCACATCCCAATCTAAACCTTCTTCATCTACAAAAATTCTCATTAATTCTGGAATAGAAATTGTTGGATGAGTATCGTTTAACTGAATAGCAATCTTATCGGCAAACTCAGAATAATCAACAGTACCATTTGCTAAAGTATGAGCTCGCTTGTAACGACGTAAAATATCCTTTAATGAACAAGCACAGAAGAAATATTGTTGTACTAAACGTAACTGCTTACCAGCTTCTGTTGAATCGTTTGGATATAAAACCTTTGAAACTGTTTCTGCTTCTGCTTTTTCTTTTTGAGCGTCAACATATCCACCTGCATTAAATACATCCCAATCGAATGATTCTGGAGCACGTGATTCCCATAATCTTAAAATATTTACAGTAGTACCATTATAACCTACTACAGGGATATCCCAAGGCACACCTTTAATCTTTGTAGCTGGGTGCCATACTTTCTTTAATGAACCATTTGGTTCGAATACTGTTTCAACATAACCAGCTAAAGCTACTTCTTGAATAGATTCTGGGCGACAAATTTCCCATGGATTACCATATTCACGCCATGAATCAGGACGTTCAATCTGACGACCACCACGAATTTCCTGACGGAATAAACCATTTTCGTAGTGAATACCATAACCTAAAGATGGCATATTTAGTGTAGCTAATGAATCTATAAAGCATGCAGCTAAACGACCTAAACCACCATTACCAAGAGCCATATCTGGTTCTTCTTCACATAAATCAGTTAGATCTATATTTAAATCTTTTAATGCTTCAGCACAAACATTAAATAAATGCAAATTATGTAAATTGTTAGATGTTAAACGGCCCATCAAGAATTCAGCAGATAAATAATGAACTGCACGAGTATCTTTACTTGCATGAGTCTGTTGTGTCTGAGTTAAACGTTCATAAACTAATTCATTCACAGCAGCACAAGTAGCTTTCCACCAAGCTTGCTTTGAAGCTTTGTTTTCGCTAGTACCTAAGGTAGAATGTAAGTGGTGAATGATCTTACTCTTAAAATCTTCCTTAGTGTAATTTAGAGTAGATGCGTTAAAAGAACTTGAAGCTATATTTCCAGCTTTTTTTTCTCTAGCCATAATTTATTTTCCTTAATAACTCGATAACGAGCTCCAATCCAATACATGATTTCCCAAAAATATCATGTCGAAATTATATAAGCATAGTAGCTAAAGCTAAACTTTAACATTTTGATTTAAATCAATTTTAACATAAAAAATATCATTAAAAAACAAGTAAACCAATTTTAAACATACTTTTAATTAAAAATTTACAAACATTTAATTTTAAAATGTATGTATATTAATTTTTAGTGATTTTTTTCACATTTTTTAATTATTATTAATTAATCATTTTCTTAACAAAGAATTTAATTTTCATCATTAATAATAAGTCTATTATTTTATAGTGATTTAAATCACTATAAA
This sequence comes from Succinivibrionaceae bacterium, assembly GCA_051892875.1. Lineage (GTDB taxonomy): Bacteria > Pseudomonadota > Gammaproteobacteria > Enterobacterales > Succinivibrionaceae > JBJFGR01. The sequence continues at coordinate 34,067 of JBJFGR010000026.1, read as the reverse complement.
ATATGAATATTTAAATAAATAGTTCTGTTGATAGATAACAAAAATTTTATAACAATCTTGTATTAGTCGTAATTTTTTTTGATAATTTACTTATTTTTAAAAAAAGTATTTATTGATTAAAAAGTTTTTGAAAGGAGTGTAATTTGAAAACTAATATAAAAAACACTATATCTATGTTTACCTTAGCTGGAACTCTCCTACTTTTAGGTTGCAATCCTCAAAATCAGGAAGATACAAATGCAAATCTTGAAAAACAAAACACTGCTAACAAAGAACAAATTAAAGAAACACAAGCTATTCCTAATACAAGCTATACACCTAGAGCTGATTTAGAAAGATTTTTACCTAATTTGATAGAAGCAACTAAATTAACTTTGTCTCAAAATAATAACATACCGCTTGAATTTATTGATTTAAAATTAGGTAATGGCTCATCCTTAGTATACGTGTTTAAAGACCTGCGAACTAATTCACCTGTAAAAAAAGAGATGAGTGCTGAAGAATTAAAACATAATCAATTAGAATTATGCTCACCTTATTTTGGAACAGACTTCTTAAGAAATTTAGAGTATTTGCAATACGATATGATGGACAAAGATGGGAATTTTGTTAACTCTATCATGGTTAATTACAATATATGCCATAAATTAGCTTTAGAAACCAATTTAACAAAAGAAGGAAAATACACTAGAGATTTTATACAAAACCAAATCATAGTTCCTGAAATTCAAAACATGAATTCTATCAATAAAGAGAATAGTATTATCTCAATTACTGATATTAGTCTTGGGGCAACAGGAAGTACTCTTCAATATACTTATACCTACAAAGAACAAATTGAAGAAAAGAAAATTGCTGAAATTTCCCAAAATATTCAAGAATTAGCGCCAATAATGTGTGAAACTGGAAGTTATTCTGAACACATTAAGTATATGGATAATATAAAATTTATTTATCTAAACCAAGATGGAAATAAAATTACTGAATATAATTTAAATTCTGAAGTTTGTAGTCTTAACAATTAAAAAAATGCGATAGGATACTAAATATTATCGTTTTCCTATCGCATATTTATATAAACAAATTTTAAATTAAAATTTTAAACACCAGCCTTTGCTAAAGCGGCACTTACTATTTCTTGAGCTTCTTTTTGAATCTGAGCTAAATGTTCCTGACTCTTAAAACTTTCCATATAAATCTTATAAATAGCTTCTGTACCACTAGGACGTGCAGCAAACCAACCATTTTCTGTCACCACCTTTAGACCACCGATAGGGGCACCATTACCTTCAGCTTTTGTTAACTTAGCGATAATAGGTTCACCAGCTAAAGTTGAAGCTTCTACTAAAGAAGGATCTAATTTTGATAAAACAGCTTTTTGTGCAGTATTTGCAGGTGCATCAACACGGTTGTAAATAGGATCACCAAACTTTTCTTTAATTTCGTTATAAAGTGTCTGAGGATCTTTTCCTGTTACAGCCAAAATTTCAGCAGCTAACAAACAAAGAATAATACCATCTTTATCAGTTGTCCAAACTTCACCATTCTTACGTAAGAATGAAGCACCAGCTGATTCTTCACCGCCGAAACCATAAGTACCTGTATACAAACCATCAACAAACCACTTAAACCCTACAGGAACTTCTTTCAATTCTCTACCGATACTCTTTACTACACGATCAATAATTGAAGAAGATACCAAAGTCTTACCTACAGCAGCAGTCTTTGACCAACCATCTCTATGAGTAAACAAATATTGTATAGCTACAGCAAGATAGTGATTCGGATTCATTAAACCTGACTTGCAAACAATACCATGACGATCGTAATCAGGATCATTCGCAACAGCTATATCAAACTTATCTTTTAATTTGATTAGTGATGCCATTGCGTATGGACTAGAACAATCCATTCTAATCTTGCCATCACGATCTAAAGTCATAAAACTAAATGTAGGATCTACTTTATAATTTACAACTTCAATGTCTAAATCATAAGTTTTTGCAATTAAATCCCAATAATAAACCCCAGACCCACCTAAAGGATCTACCCCAATCTTTATACCAGCCTTCTTGATAGCTTCAACATCTATGATATTTACTAAATCATCAACATATGGCTTTCTCATATCAATTTGCTGAACATTTGACAACTTCATAGCTTCCTGAAAGGCTACACGACGTACATCTTTTAGTCCATTTTCAAGAATTTCGTTTGCTCTGTTTTCAACCCATTTGGTAATAACAGTATCTGCAGGCCCACCATTTGTTGGATTATACTTAAAACCACCATCAATTGGAGGATTATGAGAAGGAGTAATAACAATACCATCAGCCAAGTCTGATGTTCTTCCTTTGTTATAACTCAAAATAGTATGAGAAATAACAGGTGTTGGTGTATAACCAAAATCCTTTTCTAAACGAACTTCACATCCGTTTGCTGCTAAAACTTCGACAGCTGTTGCTAAAGCTGCTTCAGATAAAGCATGAGTATCCATACCCACAAAAATAGGACCAGTTATATTTTCTTTTGTTCTATATTCAGCAATTGCCTGACTTACGGCTAAAATATGAGATTCAGTAAAAGCTGATGTTAATGAACTACCACGATGACCAGAAGTACCAAACGCAACACGTTGTTCTGGCTTAGACATATCAGGCTTATTTAAATAATAAGCAGCCATTAAACGAGGGATATTAGGAAGATCTTCTAATCTAGCAGATTTGCCAGCATTGGGATTTAAAGCCATTTTTAATCCTTAGTTTACAAAATTATCTGTGATAAAAATCTAATTTTTTCGAACTTTCATTCATTTTAGAGATTTTTTTTTTAATTTTCAATAAATATCGAATCAAATGTCTATGTTACTATTCAAATCTTTTCTCACTAGGAACAATTTTAGCTTGTTTTTCCCAAAACTGAGATTCAAGAGCGTGTACAGTTTTTCTTTCATCTGATAATTCAACAGGTTTACTTTCCTCATCACTTTCAGATAATATAAAATCTTTTTCATTTGGATAAAGGCTAGATGCACATTCCTCAAAACAAATTTGAGCACCTACACTGACATGAGATACCAACACTTCATAATCTGCTTCCATTGAATCATCACTATTTTCTACAGAAGTATCCATATTACCTATATCTGATAAATCTCTTAGAAATTCTTGAATATCATGACTTAAACTACGATGAAGTTTTTGTTTACATGAAAAGCCTACTAAAAATGAATTAACAAGTTCTGTAAATGCAATTATTCTCACTTCTAAAGAATTATCATCTTTTGGTAATAATAATTTTATTCCCTCACCTTGAAGTAGTTGTTTTGTAACATAATCTGCTAATTGTTTAATCCAATCTTTTGAATTGCTCTTTAATTCTTCACCATTATTTTCTAAATCTTCAATGTATGCCCAAAACTCTTTGTCCGTTTGTTTTACACCACCAGATATTAACCCCAAAACTATACCATACAAATCCGCTACAGTTGCACTAATACCATCTTTCTCTAAAAACTCAGTTGAAAACTCATAATCATCTAAAAAATTCACAATAAATATCCTTTAATTAATAAGAGCATCTTATTTTAACATATAAGATATATGAGTTAAAAATACTGTTTTAAGATAAATTTGACTTTCAATAAATTTTCATAATTAAAAAATTCAATTATCTCGTATTATTTGTTAGAATTTTTATACGTCCTAAATAGATATGGTATTTATTATGCTATTTTCATCCATGACCTTTATATTCGTATTCTTACCCATAGTTTCAACAATATACCTCGTTGTTCGATCTGAAATGAGAAATTTTGTTCTCCTAACAGCAAGCCTTATATTTTATGCATGGGGAGAACCAAAATATTTAGCAATAATGCTAGGAACTATTGTTATATGTTATTTATTCGGAAACATTATTGGAATCATTAAAAATAAAACTACTAAATTAATAATGCTGACATGTTCGCTATTATGTAATTTAGGCGTATTATGTTATTTTAAATACTTCAATTTTTTGTGTGAAAACATCAATCAATTATTCCACACAAATTACGATTTTATAAAAGTAGTGATGCCTATAGGTATTTCATTCTACACTTTCCAAGCGATATCCTATCTGATAGATGTTTATCGTGGCGATACCAAACCTCAAAAAGACATTTATAAGTTAGCACTATTTATTTCATTATTTCCACAATTAATCGCAGGTCCAATAGTTAAATATCACGATATAAATACTCAAATTGATGAGCGTCACATAGAGTTTAAAAATGTTGTTTACGGTGTAAAAAGATTTATTATTGGTTTATCAAAAAAAATGCTTATTGCCAATACTGCTGGTGAAATAGCAGACAAGATATTTTCTCAAAATGCTGACGGATTTTCACCAACTGTTGCTTGGATCGGCGCAATAGCCTATTCCATACAAATATTCTTCGACTTTTCTGGTTACTCAGATATGGCCATAGGTTTAGGTGCTATTTTTGGATTTAAATTTAAAGAAAACTTTAATTATCCTTATATTTCAAAAACTATAACTGAATTTTGGAGAAGATGGCACATATCATTATCTACATGGTTTAAAGAATATCTCTATATACCTCTTGGAGGTAATAAAAAAGGCGAAAAGAAAACTTACTGCAACTTATTTATTGTATTCTTAGCTACAGGAGTTTGGCATGGAGCTGCTTGGAACTTTGTAATTTGGGGATTATGGAATGGTTTATTTGTAATAATAGAGCGTTTCTTCGGATTAAATAAAGACACTCCTCGTTCTTTGTTAAAAAATATTCTACTCCATTTTTATTGTATTTTAATTTTTATTTTTGGTTGGGTATTATTCAGATCTCCTGATTTAAATTATGCATTAACTTATATACAAAATATGCTTGGGCTGATATCTCATGAAAAAGATGTGTATAAACTTATATACTATATAGACGTATTACCAATATTAACATTTATCATTGCTTTAATGTGTTGCACACCTATATTTAAAAATTTCCTAATAAAAACAGAACAAAATAAAGTTTTACTTTGGTTATCTAATGTTTGGATTTATATATTACTGTTACTATCTGCAATGACCATTGCAACAAGTACATATAATCCATTTATATATTTCAGATTTTAATAAGGATATAGTATGGATCGTGGCAATTCAAAAATTATAATAGGAATTATTTCTGTATTAATATCATTATGCATTATTGCAACAAATATAAGTAATTTTAAAACTCCTATTACTTACATATCCTTTAAAGTAAAAACTTCATTAACCGAAGAAAATGTCTTTAAAGTGATCTATACTGACACAAATGAAAAATCTATAAAAGATAGTGGTCATATTATATCAACTTCAGTAAATACAAATAATAATGAGTGGACTCATGTAAAAATAAAAGTTCCTTTGGTAGCTAGTGGGGATTCTGAGACCACCTTATATAATCTTACATTTGTTCTATCTGAAAACAGAGGTTACAAAGAAAAAGATGAAACTTCAAATCGCATTTTGATAAAAGATTTAAATATTGGTTCAACAAATCTTATTGCTCTAAAAGATGGAGATTTTAAATCTTTAAATGATTTAGAATTTATAGGTTTTCGTTTTGGCGAAAACCGCTTTACTCTCAAAGCTCCTGCTCTAAATTCATATTTTACACTAAATAATAATATCACCCCAACATTTGAAGAAGAACTAAATTACTACTCCTTATTTATAGTTTTATTTATTACTATTTCTCTTATTTATATGATTTTACGTATACTTGTAAATATACGTTTATATCAAAGTGTAAGTACAGCAAACTTAACTTTTATAATCATGGTAATAATTACTTTGTTTTATCCTTCATGGAACATAGATAAATCTGACACTTCATTACAAGAAAAAAGAAAACTAGCACCTTTTAAAGGAATATTTAGCAACGGTTCTTTTAATGAAAATTTCGGCAAAGATTTTGAAGCTTGGTTCAATGACCGATTTAACGGCCGATCAAAAGCTATTTTTACAAATAATGAAATCAAATTAAGAATAAATAAAATACTACAAGCTAATAATTGTGTCCGTAATAAAGATTGGATCTATAACAATTACGAAATGGATTTAACTTTTGACGAAAATCTAGTATATAGAAATAAAGAAAATTTAGAAAAATTATCTAAACTGTTTAATCAAAAACTCTATGTATTAGTTTACCCATACGGGCCAGTTATTTACAAAGATATAAACATTAGAAATACTATTAACAATGATACAAAATTAATTGCTAACGAACTAAATAACAGCGAATTACTAACGGCTATAGATGTATCGGAAATTTTCGAAAAAGAATTAAAAAATGTTAATAGTAACAATACTGAAAATTTACTTTACTATAAAGATGAACATCATGCTACTGAATATGCCCACTGGTTAACTATAAAATATCTTATAGACAATAATTATCTATCATTTAACAATAAAGAACCTGAAAGCAATATTATAAATTGCGCAACAGGTGAATTTAGAAGACCATGCAAACTCTATGGCCAAACATATGGCATCATCTTTGGTGAAAATTCAAGAGATTACGAATCCGATATATTCAATTTAACTCCTTATAAGATATATTCAAAAACCCTGAATTACGATAAATGCATCACGGCTAGAAAACCAATTGAAGAAATTGAGGATGGATACGAACTTACAAACTCATGTATCAATGACAATAATACAAAAATTGCAGTTGTCGGCAATTCTTTTGTTGAAAATTTATCCATGGTTTTAGCTACAAAATCTAAAAGCGTTTTAAGATTAAGAGGTTTTAGTGGTAGCGGTCAACATGGTTATGTTGAGGAACTAGAAGAGTCTATAAAAAAATACAGTCCCGACATAATTTTAGTGGCATATTACCAAGATGAATTCAGTTATTTGCGTTATAAAAATAAATAATTTTATAGATGTTTTTAATTATATTGCGACACTGCTCAAAAATATGTATAATTGATGACAGTGTGGCAATGCCACTTTTGTTCTTTATTAATCTACTATAGAGTCGATAATTATGCATCCTATGCTTAATATAGCAGTTCGTGCTGCACGTACTGCAGGTAATATCATTTCATTAAAATTTGAAGACCACAAAAACATAACTGTTGAAGAAAAGGCTAAAAATGATTTAGTTACGAATATCGACAGTGAATGTGAACGTGCAATAACTGATATTTTATTAAAATCTTTCCCTAACCATTGTGTTCGTGGGGAGGAGTTTGGTGTTGTAGGAAATCAAGAATCAGATCATGTATGGATTATTGATCCTATAGACGGAACCACAAACTTCTATAAGGGAATTCCTCATGTAGCAGTTTCTATTGGTCTAAGAGTTAAAGATGTAACAACCGTTGGCGTTGTTTATGATCCAATTCGTAATGAATTATTTACAGCATCTCGCGGTGATGGCGCACAATTAAATGGGAAAAGAATTCGAGCAGGTGTTTTAAAAGGTTTAGATAGCTCTATACTAGCTACTTCTTTCCCTCACAGAGATAGACAATATTTGAGTTTCTATAAGAATGTGTTAAATTCAGTATTTGATAAATGTGCCGATATTCGACGTGCAGGAACAGCAAGTTTAGACTTAGCTTATGTCGCTGCTGGGAGATTAGATGGATATTTTGAGCTATGCCTAAAACCATGGGACTTCTGTGCTGGCGAATTGCTTTGTCGTGAAGCTGGTGCTGTAGTAACAAATTGGCAAGGTGGGCCAGATATTTATAAAAATGGTTGCATTGTTTGTGGTAATTCTTATATTGTTCCTGCTCTATTAAGGGCTATCAAAGAAAACGAATACCCTGTTTCATTAGCTTAATAACAATTTGTAAGACCATATATTATGGTCTTACTTTTGTATATAATCTATTAAAAATATTTCCATTAACAATATATAAATCAGAAGAATTTGGTTCTCCATTTTCTTTTTGATAACAGACAATATAATCACCAATTCTACCTGTCATATAGTTTTCATAATTCCATTCTGAAAATATTTTTGTTTCTTTAGATAATTTTTTAGCATAAACATTATTAGCTGGAAGTACTTTACAAGGTTTTATTAAACCTTCTAGAAATACAACATCATCGTAATCTAAAACTCTAATTCTTGGAGAATATTCAAAATCAATGTCAAAAGGTTCATCTACAACTTTGTATTTTTTTTCAAACGATGTTCTTTTAATGGGATAAACTTCTCCTAATATACCTACCATTATTATCAAATTATCAGACACTCTCTCTGAAACATCCCCTTCTTGAGTTCTTAAAATTATCTGCGTTCCTAATGGTGCAATAGTAGTACTTGGAATCCAACCTAACACCAATTCGCATTTAGTGAATAATTTAAATTCTGATACATCAACCTTATATTTATCTGTATAAACATAATCAAAACTATCATAAAAACTACAAAATTTTTTATAAATATATTCATCCTTTGATTTGCACATACTAGCAAACTGCTCTTTATACATCAAATTACTAATATACCCACCACTTTTGCGAATATGGCCACCGCCTCCTCCAATATTTAAAGTTATATATTGTGCTAACTCGTTAGCTTTTATCTCATTAGAACAACTTCTTATTGAAAGTTTAGTGATATCTCCCAAATCAGTGTATACAATTCCGACATCTACCCCATCCACTCTCAATAATAAATCAGAAATAAATCCTAAAATATTTACGTCACAAGGTTGTGTCTGAATTGTAGCAATTCTTCTATCTGGAAAATAATGATAATTAGATAAAGCCTGACCTGCAATTGAAAAATCTGAAAATGTTAAATTAGAATTTTGAAGAATTGTTATTATTTGCAAATTAAAATGCAATTCATCTCTAGCATCCTTATCAGCCATATTGGTTATTTCAGAAAACTCACCAGTATCCATATACAACCCATAATACAATCCAGTAGATGCTTCTAAATCATCTTTTATAAGGTAATTACTACGTACTAACAAATGATAAATAACAGTTGAACAACTGCCATAAAGACTTCTTATACATTCACCATTATTAGGTTTTCTATAAGGATCTGGTATGTGATGATCAATAACTAAACACTTTTTACAATTGATATTGGTTACATTTGAACATCCGTATTGACAATCAACTGTAATCAATAATCCGTCTACATCAATATTTGGCTTTACAAACTCTATAGGGATATGCAATAGCTCAACCATTTTTTTTAGATTAACTTTGCCTATCTTATTTTTTCCAGAGTAAATTAAGCTTGTCTTTATTCCTTTTTTTACAAAAAATCTATATAGAGCAAAACCTGAACCAATAGCATCTGCATCAGGATTATCGTGACACTGAATAGTAATTTCATCATTCTCAGAAGCTATAATATTTAAATCTATCATATAACCTTCCTATATTTATGATATATTTTTATACACAATAACACTATTCAGCAACTTGACTATCCCATATTACTTTATAAGGAGATAATAAATCACCATTACCCATTAAACGAAGTCGGCGTATATTAATATTTATGATAGGTAATACACCATCTAGATTTGTTACTTCTTTAATAGTGACTTTTATAACTTTAGGATTATCCTTACTTCCTATAATAGAACACACAGATGAAGGTGTATAACCACAAGCATTCTTTAACCAAAAAGATGTAGTATAAGGTAAATTCTTTTGTTCTATATTAACATCAAACTTATAATTAAAAGATACTAATACTTCGGGAACCTTAACTATATCATCTAAATCTGATATATCAGGTATTGTCACATACTCATTATATTTTAAATTATAACACCCTGTGAAATTTTTCATTAAAAATGACAGAGCATGTTTCTTAAACTTGGAAACATCTGAAACCTTTTTATCCATAATAGGTTCATCATAAAGTTGACAATTTATGGTATTAAACAAGAATAAAAAATCACCCTTTTGCACAACCATATGTAAAAATTCATTTTCAGTAAAGTTGCTTAAAAAACCACGTTCTGCTATCTTTGCTGAATCTTCACTGTTATAACTTTTTAAAATAGAATCATTAATATTATTTATTGACGGTATTCCATGATGATATTTAACATTAATATTTCTGCTGTTTAACCAAGATCTTAATGTAGAACTTCTCCAATCAGAACTTCCTCTAGCTTTTACATAAGAAATTCCATCATCGTCTCTTATATAATTCAACAAGTAATTAGCAATCATTTCATCATCATGATTACCAATAGGTGTACCATCTTTTGAAACCTTATCATAATAACCACTATGAGCAACATCAAAAGGTTTGTATGATATTGGCTTATAAGCTACTAATTTAACAATTCCCGCCTTAGCATTCATTACGGACCATAATATTGGTTTATCACGATAAGATCCATAAGAAATAATATCACCAGGTTTTAATTTTGTTGATGCGATAGATTTTTGATTACTTAAAGTATCATCATTTTTTACATTTTTTTTATAATCATCATTAGGAAAATAATATTTTGCGATATCGTCTGAAAATAAACCACCCAACCAAAATGCTATAACACTTAAAGAAATTACAGCAATTCTAAAATATAAATTAGATCTCTTTTGATAGTTAAAATTAGACATAGGTTCATACTCTAAACCTATATCTTCCTCTCCACTATCAACTTGGTGAATAAACTTTTCAACAACACAAGATAACTGAAATAAAACGTCCTTTGTTATGCACAACTTACCACTTTCAGTACATCCCATAATCCATTGACGATGAGTTAAAAAATACTCTAATGATTTTGATAATTGTTTAATAGGTTCAATAGCAAATACAATTATCGGTAATTTCTTACTTGTAGCACGTTCTACTTCGCGTAAAACCTGCTCTGATTTGTTTGCCATCTCAGACAAGATAATCAATAAAACCTTCGAGGATTCAAGACCTTTGATTATCTGCTCAGCGTAATCTGTGCCAATATAAATATTACGTGGAGCAATCCAACAAGTGTTTCGATGTTTTTCTAAATAGTCGCAAATAGTCCTAGCGACTCTAGCATCACTAGACGAATGAGATATAAAAACATCAAATAGCTTACTTTTTGAAGACATTTAGAATAACCTCAATCTTCTGTAAGATAGCTACCATAAAACTTGCTTCTTGCAACTAATTCACCAAATTTAATAAAACTCTTCCCTGAGTTCTCAGCTAGTCTTATTATCACAATTACGACCTTTATTGATTCAACAAGACAACTATAATTGTTTAATTGTACCATATTTAGTCAAAATTATCAAAATATATAAATACTGAACTTACATTATCCTAGATGTTGCATTTGCTACAATCCTAGCAAACATTTTTTGAAATAATAAAGGTACGGACTTTCTTCCTAATCTTCTAGCTTCATCAGCTACAGACAATGCCATTCCTGGCTTAGTATGTTTTTTGACTGCTAACTCAATTATTCGTTTTTCATTTAACCCTTTAGTGTTATTTACTCCGCAATTTTGTTTATATACTTTTTCAAAACCATGTTCATAAAAGAAATGTTCAATATCAACACTGGGTAATAATGTAACATTATCGTTTTGATTGTTTGCACTTGCTATCTTGGCATATTTAATACCAGCATCATCACCATCTGCTAATAAATGCCACGCCATCCCTATTTGATTAGCTAGCTTTACTAAAGGAGCAACACCACATTGTGCATATTCAATTAACCTTATCCCCTCGGAGTATAAATTAATCCCGACTAGTGCAGCTATCTCATTTATAATCCAAATCTCCGTTTCTCCTTCTACAAAAAGCCAACATCTAGCAAATAAAGCATTAGATCTGTTTAATCTTATATGAAAAGAAATTTTTCTTAACTCATCACTTGAAAACTTATCTTCGTCAACAGCCATAGCCTTTATGGAGCTCACCTCCCTACTCATTCTCCTTATATCTGCAATATTTACAGATGATAATAAATCACCAGAATTTGTAGTTACTATTTTTTGAATCGGCAATAATTCAATTATATGCCATAAATTTAATAAAGTTGTTGGATGTAATCTACTTTCTATATCTTCTAAAATAACTATTGGATGTGCCTTTCTATCAATTTTATGTAATAACTTTGTTTCAATTATTGCTCCTGATATTATTGCTAAAAGTAATCGTGTACTACTCTTAACACAATTTTTTAATAAATTTCTCAGGGAAACACTTAAATTATTTGAAACAGGTCTGGAAACCATATCCTTTACAGTGCGGTGATTATTTTCATAAAAATTTCGCTCTCTTACCTTTATTTTTGAGGTCAAAGGTGGCAAAACTGTATAATAATGTTCTAATATCTCACCTACAGCTTTTATACCATCTTTAATATCTTCTCTAGTTACGGTTTCACCGTCATCTCTTAAATATAATTTAAAAAGCCTAAAAACTCTTCTTTCTAATATTGTTAAATAAGATTTTTTAGTATAATTCTTCTTATTGTATTCGCTATTTTCTGTTTGAGTAATATACTCTTCCATTGATTCACTTTCACTATTCGCTTCTAATTCTTTACGCTGAGCTCTACTATCACGCAATCTAAATACAGGATTTAACATAAGCAAATTCTGTACTTGTTGCATTAAGTTACTTTGGATAATATTACTATTTGCATCTAAAAATGTATGAGTTGTAAAAATTGTTCCATTAGGATTCATTGATGCATGTATGTAATAAAAAACTCTATGATATGAATCTTTGCAACGAACCCACACAGGATCCAACAACCTCAGTTTGGAATTTTTTAAAGCTGAACCAATAATCATTTCTCTAAAAGTTAAAACAAAACTCAATTCATATATTTTATCTCTTGAATCAAAATCCTCCTTTCTAAAATCTTCAGCTTCAAATTCATAGGGCACATTTCCATTCCCTAAAATACACCATAAAGACCTAAGTAAAGAACTTTTTCCCCATGAATTCTCGCCAATTAATACAGTTTGTTGATTCAAGTTTAGAGATAAGCGAGAAATTCCCCTATAACCTGTTATTTCTATTCGCTCAAGATACATATATGCTAATCTTTACTTTTACACTTAACTTATAATTCTACAATCTTACTTTAATAGTATTTGTTAACATCTTCAAAAATAAAACCAAACTAGTGTATCTACTTCACATATACATTGAATTATTCTCAACACAACAAATACTTGTTTTTGAGATAAATACTAAAATCTTAAAATTATTATAATGCTATAATCATAGTATATTATTTTTAAATTGTTGGTTTAGCATAAATATGAAAGAATTATCTTATACAGAATTATTACCAAATATTCCAGATGTTAATACTAATTCAACATCTGATGATATAACTTTTGCAAGTTTTCAAAAAAGAGCACAGTCAGCCATTCAGGAATTAGTATATACAGAAAAGAACAATCCTATCATGTACTTAAATTCTATAGGTGGATTTGATGTTGAAGAATGCATAAAAAACATTTTATCAAATTGCGAATTTTTATCATCAACACTTTATGATATATGCTATGCAGAAAATCTAAACAATGAATTATCTCCAACATGGTTGCACATAAAAAGTGGCACCGCTGAAGAATTTAACAAACTTATATGTGATTTATTAAATAATGTAAAGCATAACTTAAATGCTGAAAACATTCTCTTAAGGATACTTAAAAAACAGGATAACAACAAAAAGTTAGAAAATTATCTTTCTGATTTATCCATACACGTTGCCCAAGGAAAAGATTTTACCTATCCTGTTTTAATGAATCTTTTAGTATGTCATGAACCAAATAAACCACCTGTTATTTTCGGAAAAGATTTAACCTGGAAAAAATTGTTTGGTGGAGTTAATTATTTAACGGAAAATGGAACAACATATTCTCATCACCATCTACTAGATGCAGGTTTATTAAGACAAGCAGATGGGGGATTTTTAATTCTTCCTTTAGAAGAATTAATACATAATCCTATACTTTGGTTCAAATTAAAAAATACTCTAGATTCGGGGTTACTAGATTGGGAAAATCCAACCGAGAGCACTATTAGCATTGTTCCCTTTTTCTCTCCTGAACCAACCCCAATTAATGTAAAAGTTATTTTAGTTGGAAGTGTTAGTGAATTTGCTGAATTGTATTCTTATGACCCAGAATGTACAAATTCTTTCTACATTAAAACAGATATAAATGCTTTCTTTAACATAAAAAACCATGCTCAACAATTTTATCAATTTATCGATACTACTGTTAAAAATAAGAATCTACTGCCTTTTGATAATGATTCAAAAAAGAGATTATTGCGAGTATGTTGCCGACGCTCTGAATCTCAAAAAGAATTTATTCTTAGTGAACAGTATATTTTAAATCTCATGAGAGAAGCATCAGGATTAGCAAAACGAAAATCTGTTGAAAAAGTTTCACTTAATTTACTAGAAGAAACTTTAAACAATAGAGAATTTAGAATCAATAGCGTTGTAGAAGAATCTTCTGATTTTTATAAAAATAAGCAAATGCTTCTGCAAACAGATGGTTCTGCAGTTGGTCAAATTAATGGTTTATCTGTAATAGAAACCATAGGTGATTATTACGAATACGGAGAACCTGTTAGAATTACTGCAACTATACATGCCGGGGGTGAAGGTGATATTGCCGACATTGAACATAAAGCAAATCTTGCAGGTCAAATACACACCAAAGCAATGATGATTATCAATGGTTTTTTAACTAATATTTTTGGAGCAAGCACACCTTTACCTGTTAGTACAAATTTAGTTTTTGAACAATCATACAGTGAAATAGATGGAGATAGTGCATCATTAACGGGTTTATGTGCCACACTCTCAGCCTTAGCTAGAATACCTATACTTCAACAATATGCATTAACAGGTTCACTAGACCAATTTGGTAATGTTCAGCCAGTTGGCGGCCTAAATGAAAAAATAGAAGGATTTTACAGAGTTTGTAAAATTCAGGGATTAACCGGAAAACAAGGCGTTTTAATTCCAGAAAGCAACATACAATCTCTTGTTTTAAATAATGAAGTAATAGATGCTGTAAAAGATGGAAAATTCCATATTTTTTCAGTAAAAACAGTTGATGACGCTATCGAAATTCTTACAGGAATAAAAGCAGGACTAACAGATGCAAGACTCATTATGGAAGGTAAGGATAAAGCTGAAAAAATAAAACGGGATATAATTAAAAATAATGAGGGATTAACTTTATATGATTTAATAAGTGAAAAACTTGATGAAATACAAAATGGTAATGAAGAAAACATCTCATTCTTAAAAAAATTATTTTGTTTTTGGAAATAATAAAAAAATTATTGATTATTTCTCGCAATATTATTTATGATTAATAAAAATACTTTTGAGGATTTTTTCAGTTTGAAGTAAAATGCTTAAAAATTTATAGGAAAAGGAATTACGTTTTGGAAAATTCAGAAAAGACACTATCTCTTTGTGAACGAAACATTCATGCATTTTCGAAAGAAGATTTATTAGCTTGTAGTCGTGGCGAACTTTTTGGTCCTGGCAATAGCCAGTTACCTGCACCAAACATGCTAATGATGGATCGTATCATTAATATTGATGACCATGGTGGGGAATTTGGTAAAGGACAAATCATCGCAGAATTAGATATCAATCCAGATCTTTGGTTCTTTGCTTGCCATTTTCCTGGAGACCCTGTAATGCCAGGTTGCTTAGGCTTAGATGCAATGTGGCAACTTGTTGGTTTTTTCCTAGGTTGGAAAGGTGGTCCTGGTAAAGGTCGTGCTTTAGGTGTAGGAGAAGTTAAATTCACAGGTCAAATATTACCAACAGCTAAAAAAGTTACTTATACTATAAACTTAAAACGTGTTATCATGCGTAAGTTAATTATGGGGATCGGTGATGGTGTTGTTTCCGTAGATGGTACTCCTATCTACCAAGCAACAGATTTAAAGGTTGGTTTATTTACTAACTAAAATGTTGTTAAATATTATTATTTTAGATAATTAAATAAAATTATATCTTTTATTTGAATAATATTTCTAAAAAAATTTTAGATAAATAATTTATAAAAAGAGGTTTCACCTCTTTTTATAAACCAATTTAACTTTTCAACTTCCTTGATTTTTTTGTTTTAGCTTCATCCTTGTATATTAATACTAAAATACTTCTACTATCCAAATAGTAGTTATGACCTATTTCTATCTGTTCTTTAGGATCTAGTGTTATATCTAAAGGTGACTTCTGAGAAGTGTCTATTAAACGTTTCCATTTATAATACTTCCCTTCATCCTTTGCACAAGGTATATCAGGTATCTTAATGTGCAAACCTTCCCAATAAGAATTAACAAATACATAAAAATAACAATCTAAACTTTCAGAATACTTCGTAAAAGCAATAGTATGCGAGGTATTTGACCAATCTGGTTTATTAGGTTCTATACCGTGCCATACTATTCTATTTTTTCTAATTGCATCATCTAGAGATGTTAATCTACATAAATAATTAGATCCTCTCTTTGTTCTTATCTTTAAAAGTTCCTTAGTGAAACGTAACATATCCTCTTGCATCGGTGTGTGATTCCACTTTTGATAACTTATATAAGAATCCTGACAATAAGCGTTGTTATTCCCCCATTGTGTTCTTAATACCTCGTCACCCATTAAAATCATAGGAACACCAAGTGAAAATAAATTCAACAACATAAAATTCTTAGCTTGACGCAAACGAATGGCATTTATATTCTTATCATTAGTAGGTCCTTCAATACCATAATTACTTGAAAAGTTCATATCTGAACCATCACGGTTATTTTCACCATTATCTAAATTATGTTTTTGGTTATAAGACACTAAATCCCATAATGTAAAACCATCATGACAAGTAATAAAATTTATACCCTTTAATGAATCTGAAAGATAAGGATTATAAATATCTGGACTACCAATCAGCCTGTTCACAAATTTCTGAATTTTTCCATCATCTCCACGGATAAAACAACGCATATCATCCCTGAATTGTCCATTCCATTCTCGCCACTTGGCTCCTGCCATACTTCCTACTTGGTACATACCTACAGCATCCCATGGTTCTGCTATAAGCTTTACATTTGATAATTTGTAATTGAAAGCTATGGATAAAGTTGTTGGAGGATCATTTAAAGGTTTTCCATGTATATCTCTAGATAATACACAAGCTAAATCAAACCTAAATCCATCAACATGCATATAATCAGTCCAAAATACTAGACTATCAATAATCATACGTTTTACAATAGGATTTGAAGCATTTAAAGTATTTCCACAACCAGAATAGTTCCTATAAGAACCATCATCATCTACTAAATAATACTCATCATTCGCCAAACCTTTAAAAGAATATATTGGGCCATGCTCATCACCTTCTGAAGTATGGTTATATACCACATCCAAAATTACTTCTATACCAGCTTTATGAAAAGCCTTAACCATATCCCTAAATTCATCTAGTGGTCCGTATAAATCTTTTTTTGATGAATAATCACCATGTATCGCAAAAAAACACATTGGAGCATATCCCCAATAATTCGATTTCCCTGGTGAAGCATCGAACTTATCAAATTGAAAAACAGGTAATAACTCAACAGTGTTAATACCTAATTCAAGTAAATAAGGTATTTTTTCAATAACGCCTTTATATGTTCCTCGAATTTCATCAGGTAATCCAGAACTTTGATCTTTTGTAAAACCTGCCACATGCATTTCATAAATAACATTTGTACTTAAATGACGTTTTGGTTGTTTATCATTTTCCCAATCGTATTTAGATATATCAATTACTACATTTTTAGCACAAAAATGCGTATTTGAACCTACAAACTGATTAAAAGTTCTATTATAATTTTTAGGAAAAACTATCCTTAAACCATAAGGATCTAGCAATACTTTTTGAGTATCAACCAAACTTTTATGTGATGCAAATTTATTAACAGATTTAACGCGCCACCCATATAATTGACCATCTTTAATACCATGAACAAAAATATGCCAATAATATATATTCCTATTATATTCTGGATCTAATTCTATTACTTCCGGCTCTGTATCTTCCGTATCTTTAAACAACAACAATTCCATGACTTCTGCTTGACTGCAGTAAATCGCAAAATTGACCCCATCATTACTTACACTTGCACCTAGATGACGACTATCACCCATTGAAACTTTATGTTTTGCACTCATTATTAGAACTCTTTATAAAAAATTTTAATAAAACCATATTCATATATTTTTATTAGTTCTTTTTTCTATATTTATATTTATTTTTATGTAATTGTTATTGTATTTGCGATTAATGAATTTTTAAGATTACATTCTTATTATTACATTATAATTTTTTCCTGTGCTTTTTAATCATAATATTTTTTTATATGTAATAGTAACGAAAGTTTTTGTAAATTAGATTTATATAACGCCAAAGTTTGTAAATTTGTGACAGCTATACCATCATTTTTTATTTTTTTGACTATATCTTGATAGGCTTCTTCATTTAATTGATTGATTTTCTGCAATAACTTCTTATCAATAGGTTTTATTCCTATAGTTCTTAAATTATACGTAATGCCTTGATTTTTAGGAATAAACTCTATTTCTTTTGGTGCATAAACCCCTAAAAAATCACCCCATTTTGTAACTTTGAAAATACCTTTGTCGAATTTACAGTATTTTAAAAGCTTATGTTCTTTATCTTGTTTATCATTAAAAACTCGATATTTTTTCTGGATACATTCATGAATTCTAGATGTTACAATGTAATCACTTAAATAAGATAGTTCTAAATTATTTGCAAAAGGAATTGCTGAATATAAATCATCTTTTGATGGAAATGCATAAGTCAATTGACCTATTTCTTCACCTTTTTCATTTCTTCGAGATAAAGCTATGATATACAATTTATAAAGAGGCATTTCATAAAGACGAATTACAGTTTCATAATCATGTTCATCTGCAATCAACATATCTGAAAGCAAAAAATCCTTAGTTTTTAAATAGTTTATTTCAAAATTTTTAAAGGTTTTACTTTTATAATCTATTTTACCAGCATATTGGTAACCATAAGTCTGGAGTTCTAATTGAATATCAGCATCTAATAAATCATCTTTTACCATTTGGTTCATTAAAAAAGAGCAACCACATAAAAAATTACTTATTAAAAATATGACTAAAACAATTAAAACTCTCATAAATTTATTGTAAACCTATGGATTTAGCATATTCGTCAAGGTCTAATAATTCTTCTCTTAAAGCAGAAGATAACACAGGAAATCTTCTAAAAGCTTTAGGATCCGCACTATCACTTTCTATATGAAATGCTACTGCTATACGCTCACGTTTCCATTGGTTACGGCAATATAATCTGTAATATCTGCGAACTGCTTTTAATAAATCTTGCGGAGACATAGATTTTACAAAATCACTACGTAATAATTCAATAAACACTTCTTTTGGCGTTAAATTATTATTTTGAGAAAGACTACGTATTTCATCCAATAAAGGGTACGGCATTAGATCTTTTTCATCTGTTTGTTCCACTGGTCTAAGTTCAGCTGTTGGTGCTTGACAAACAATTCCCTTCATAGAATTAATCTGAACCTTATCACTTGCAAAAACTTTATTATCTTGTAAATGAATACCATTTTCCATTAAATAGCGATTGATCTTTAACACTCTAGACTTACTAATTCCACCTATTGGAGAAATCACTCCTGAGGTATCTCCATCCATAGTACAATAACCTACAGAAGCTTCTGATAAATTTGAGGTGGCAATTAATAATTTATTAAATCTATTCGCCATTAACCAAATTCCAGGAGCACGAACACGAGCTTGAATATTTTGTAAAGCAAGGTCATCTTTATCCCAAGATAACTGATGCTCAGGTGTTAAGCTATCTGAAAGTCTTATATATTCTTTTACTAAATTTGAAATTGACCATGAATTATGCCAAGCCCCTATTTCTTCAGCTAAGTCTTTAGCTGCATTAAAGGTAACACTTCCTGAATAATCAGAACCTTGATATAAAGTTAATAAAACTTTTGGCATAACTTCTTTCTTTAAATAAGTAAGTGGTTCCATATCAAATGGTTTTGGAATTACAGAAATTCCACACTGCTTTAATGTATCTAAATAAACTTTTTCACCTAAAGTTGCATATGCTTGAACTTGAGAAAAAAATACCATTGCAGCACATAAAGCAGAGTCTGCTCCACCTGATAAACTTAGAGCATACCCACTAGTATAAGTTTTTCTCATCCAATCCCATAAACCTAAAGCAACAACTCTGCCTACTTCTTGATGTTCATCTTCATCTCTAATAACACAAGGTTTTGTTATTGGTTTTGTAAAATCCTCTTCATCAAAACAACAATTTGTAAAAATAACACTTTCATCTACTGAATCTTGAGGGTTTAAAAGCATACTAGATTGCATTCTTATTTGCCTATTTGAACGTAAATCGCAATTTGCAATCATTACTTTATATGGTGCAAAACTTAACCTTTCACTCATGGAAACCATTTTACCAGCAGAGGCTATCATCATATCACCATCATATACAGCTCTTCCAGATTCACATCCCAACAGGTTTGTATAAACGTAAATAACCCCAAATGATCTAGATCCTTCACTTACAAATGTTACCCGTTCCCTTTGCTTACCTATGGCAAAATGAGAAGCACTCGGATTTAAAATAATATCTGTCAATCTTCTGCATAAAGACCTCCCAGGACGATCACCTACCCATGAATCTTCACAAATTTCAAATCCTAAACGCACACCATCAATATCAAAAACTAAATCACCAACTTTTGTTTTTAGATTAGCAAAATCTATTTCAATGACACTACCATGTTTCCAAGGGGTAAACCAACGAGGTTCATAATGTATACCGCTACGAGCTAAATGTTGCTTTAATACAATACCTAAAACGTTCCCATGTGTTAATAAAGCCACAGCATTATACAATTGACCGCCTTCAAACAAAAGAGGAAAACCAACAGCCAAATAATGATTCTCATCAACAGAATCAGCGATTTTTTTTATAACTTTTGGAATTTTTCGCATTGATTCATTAACATAGAACATATCTTGCAATCCGTATCCTATTACCGCAAGTTCAGGAGTTAAAACAATATCAGCACCTTGTTCAACAGCTTCTTTATATGCTGTAATTATTTTTTGGACATTATTGTTTACATCCATTGGTGTAGTATTAACACTAACGGTAGCAATAGATATGGTATTTCGCATTTTTGTATTCCTCTTTTTACCACCAAATATCTTTAGCGATCATAACCTTAACTTTATTAAATCTCAAAGATTGGGATAATTCTTCATCACAAGGATCTTGGTCTATTATTAATCTATCAATATTTTTCCATGATGAAAATATTGAAACCCCATATTTTGAGATCTTACTGTGATCTGCAACTATAGTAACCTCATTAGACCTTAAAACCATAGCTCGATAAGTTCCAACAATATCCATATCATTGCAACTTACGCCATCTCCAGATAAACCACTAGAACCTAAAATGGCATGATTTGCATATATATTACTTAAATATTCAACAGTTTCTGAACCATATACACATCCTTCATGAGCATTATATGTACCAGGACACATCTGAATTCTTATCGTACTATTTGAAGATAAAATTGTTGCCACAGCAAACGAATCTGTAATGACAGTTAAATCATGTTTATCAGCTGCCAATCTTCGAGCGACATGAGAAGTTGTAGAACCTCCACCAATAATTAATACATCACCATGATTTACAAAAGAAGATACTTCTTTAGCAATCAATTCTCTCTGTCTTAAATATAATTGCTCGCTATGATTAGCTTTTGTTTCAACAGTTAATGGACGAACTGCACCACCATACGTTCTACTAATTAAACCTTTGCTTTCTAACTCTTCTAAATCTCTTCTTATAGTCTCTGTTGATACTCTCAGTTCTATAGCTAATTCTGAAGCTCTTATTGTTGGCGTTGCTTGAAGTTCTGTTACTATTACTTTTTGTCTTTCTGATTTGGAAAGTTTACCTTCAGATAATTTAATATTCACATCCAATCCTTTTTGTACATTAATAATTTTAATAATTCTATTTTTAGTAAACTATCGCTACTTTAATTTCTTAATTAAATCTCATCAAGTAAAAGAACATTAATTAAAAAAACCTTTTCTAAAAAGAAAAGGTCTAAAAAATTCTTTTACTGAGGTATATTTTAATGATAAATAATTGTAATTTCAAATATTTTCAGCAAAATAATGATGTAAATTTTCGTTCTGTTTTAATTCTAATTCAGGATCTTTCTATACGACCAATAATATCAGATACTCTAAAAGAAAATCTTATCAAAAAAAACTTAGCTTATTATAAAAAAGATGAACTAACCATCTTGAGCTATCTAGCAACTTACCACATTGAATGTTTACATGATTTACTTTTATAAAATCATTAGGGATTAAAAAATTTATTATGTTCATTTTTAAATCAGCAATATATTAAATTTACAAATGATAAAAAAGAATCCTTACTTGATTTTTTTATTTAAATCATATGATCCGCTAGCCGTTGAATATTAGGAATAATTTTTTTATCTACCATATAAAACAATATATTATCAACATTTGCTTTATTTATTTTATATGAAGTTAAAGTATTTTTTAATAAGACTAGAGATGTTACATAATTAGTTGCCTTAACATTATTATAAATACTAAATAATAAAATAGCTTCATCAATTCTATTACAGATATAATCTAAATCTAACGTTTCAGCCTTTTCTAAATGTTCATTTATTTTATCTACAATTTTTTTAGCTTTTGTAAAACAACCATAGTTTTCAGATTTATTCATTTTTTTAAAAAAAGGCAAATCTTTATTTATATCCAAACAGTAATATATAGGTTTAATACCTTTTAAAAAATACATTTTACAAATACAAGCTCTTGTAGAACCATCATCATTGAATCCATAACATCCTGGAATCTCAATAATTCTATTTTGTAAAGCCAATTTGTATATATTGGCATATTTTTCTTTAACTGCATCACCTAATGGAAATTTTATTCTTTTAGTATTTACAATGCCAGTATTATATACATAAATAGGACAAATTCTAGAAAATCTATAAGCTCTTATAAAACTCAAAAAAGTAGATTTTAGAAACCATAATAATAACAATAATGTTAACAATGGTCCTAATGGAGTTAATATACCTATCATAAAAAATATATCTCCAAAACTGTAAGATCCATCAGTTATATAAAAATCATTATTACCTGATAAAAAATTTTTATCTATTGCTAAAAATACATTACTACCTTTAGGAAAATCGATAGATATTCTATCTGATATTTTTTCAAAAGAATGAGGAATATTTTTTAAGTTTTTATTTTGTAGAACTTCTTCAGAAACTGAAAATTTAATTTTTTTATAAAAATCCCTATTTACTCCGTTTCTATTTGGTGTTTCAATTACAAACAATTTAATATCATCAACAGTTACAGGTATTTCAATAATATCATTAGAAACATGCAAACCCGTAATTCGATATACAAATTCATCAACATTTGCAAAATAACTAGATAACTTATAATCAAAATAAACAGACATTAGTAAAAAAATAAAAGCAATTAAATAACTCCAAATATCAAATAATGACACTGGTTTACATTTAGATTTAAAGTCTCTTAGATTTTCTATAAAAGATAAAGTGCTTTCATTTGATTCTTGATAGTGGTTATATAAATTATCTTTCATTAAAAAAATTCCTAAAGCAAAAACGCTTTAGGAATTATAACTATTTTTAACAAATTGGTAAACATTAAGAAGCTTCTTGTAATTCTACAACATCTTGATTAACAGATTCTTTATCTCTTTTTGGAGATTTTTTCTTTCCTATTGTAGATAAAATAGGAATAATATCCTGACTATGTTTAGCGATTTGGAAAGCTATCTCATCTTTCACAGCTTCTTTTACAGAATCTAACTCTTTTATACCATCTAATAAATCGAAAATACTGTCGGCAGCAGACAACATACGATCATACTGTTTTGCATCATCAATATTCTGAAATCTAGCCACTTCTTTTCCTTCTTCGTCTCTAAGAATGTATTCAACTTCTATTGTACGTTTCATACAAAAAACTCCTAGTTGGGAAATTTTCAAGATTTTAATTAACATAATATACTAAAAACACAAATAATTATACCATAAAACACTCCTTTTTTATCCAAATAATTTACATATATTTTACATATTTAACCCCAAATTTATAAAGATTTAACCAAAATTCGGTCGTTAAAAATAACCATAATTCATAAAATAACCAAAATTCATAAGTATTGATAGTGAGTAAATAATATGAGTAGTTATACAATAACAATTTTTGGGCTTATCGGTGGATTAGCCATGTTTTTATTTGGTATGAATACCATGTCCGACGCACTTCAAAAAGTTGCAGGAACCCGTATGAAACAAATTTTATCAGCACTTACAAAAAATCCTATATTAGGTGTTTTTGCAGGTGCTTTAGTTACTACGGTATTACAAAGTTCTTCAGCAACAACAGTTATGGTTATAGGATTTGTTAGTGCGAGATTAATGCCCTTACCACAAGCAATCTCAGTAATATTTGGTGCAAATATTGGTACCACAATGACAGCTCAGATTATAGCATTTAAATTAAGCAACTACATTTATCCAATAATATTCCTTGGGTTTATTATGCATTTTCTATCCAAATCTGAAAAAATCCGAAATATAGGTCTTGTTATTTTCTCATTTGGGTTGTTATTTAATGGTATTGAAATAATGGGAACTGTAATGAAACCATTAGCAAAAACACCATTATTCACTGAATTAATGACACAAGTTGCTGATATTCCACTTTTAGGTTTAGCTTTAGGTACTATTATGACCGTTGTTGTTCAATCATCTTCAGCAACTATAGCAGTACTTCAAAATTTTGCTTCACAACCAAATGCTGACGGGGTTAGCTCTCTTGGATTAAATGGTGCTATTCCTATTTTACTTGGTGATAATATAGGCACTACAATTACAGCATTACTTGCTTGTATTGGACAATCTCGTGACGCAAAAAGAACAGCTGTTGCTCACTCAGTATTCAATGTAACTGGTGCAATTATATTCACATGTATAATTCCTTTTTTTGCAGACTTTGTTAGATGGATTTCTCCTTCAGGTAATGAAATAAGTATCATTTCTCGACAAATAGCTAATGCTCATACAACTTTTAATGTTTGCAATACTCTTATTTGGTTGCCAATGATCCCAATTATGGTAACAATAGTAAACTTTATTGTAAAACCACAAGCAAAAGAACAAGTTCAAGAAAAAGCAAACTTTTTAGATATAAACGTTTTTGACCAACCAATTGCAGCACTTTATTTAGTTTCAAAACAAATTACAGATAACATCAACACAGCAAAAGAAATTATGAAAGATGTTTTTGAGAAAATTTGTCTACAAAATAAAAAAATTTCTGATACAAACATAAATGATAAATTAAAGAGTTTAAATAAAGATCATGAACTAACAACTGAATATATGTCAAAGCTAATTGCTCATGGTGTTTTAACTCCTGAACAAGCTGAACAAGTTTCCGCAATTCTTACAGTAGAAAACAATATATCAAGAATAGCAAATAGAGTTCAAGATATTAACGAGGCTCATAATCGTATCACTTCTGACCACTTTAAATTATCAGACAGTGCTCGAATTGAATTAAGAGACTTCTTTGAAAATACTAGAAAATTACTTAAAAATACTAGTCTTGCATTATTAGAACAAAATATTCAAGGTGCTGAAACTATACTTAATTCAAAAATTAAATTCAGAAAAAATGCTAAATATATTTTTAAGAATCATTTACATCGTGTTGAAGAACAAGTATGTAGTCCTGATGTAACAGCTAATTTCTACACTATCATTCACAGTCTTTGTCGTATAACTGATAATTGTTCAGCTATTGCTGAAGAAGTAGCTAGTAATGAAACTATCTTAAAATTAGATAATAACTCAAAAAAAATTGCTAATGAATTTTTGAAATTATCAAAAATGGATCCTATAGGAGAAGTACATTCAATTTAATAATTCTAATTTTGATTTTATTATATATGAATTAAAATAGTTTCTATCACATATAGATAAAAGGATTTAGATAAGCAAAAAATCTTAATCCTTTTTATCATTAAATCCTATTTATCACCTAAATATAATTCCTTTGTTAACATGAACCATTTTTCAGTTTTTACACTATTATCAAATAATGAAAACGATTCTGTCTTTAATACAGCATTTATATTTAAATTACTATCTTTTCTTTTTAATTCAATTAATGAAACGTAAGGTGTCTTAGTAACAACAGAAGAAACTCTTGCTAAATTTATAGGCACCATTTCAAATTTACTTGCTATTAAAAGATATCTTTTTTCATATTGATTGGGAATAATTATAAATAAACTTCCATCTTTTTGAAGTAACTTATAGCAATTTTTAAATAAATCATTAGGAGTTAATGATTCATTACATCTAGCTTTTAAGCGTTTAACATCATCATACGAAACACTAAAATCAAAATATGGTGGATTACAGATAATAACATCATATGTGTTTTTATAATCATGATAATCTATATAAGTTTGATTTACCTCTTCTTCTAATGATAATAACTGAGCAGTAATTCTGTCTGAATAAATTGATGATGAAAAATTAAAAATAGCATCTTGTATAGCACCTTTATCAATATCTATTGCTTTTATTGAACTATTAACAAAAAATTGGGCAAGAATTAAAGATAAAACCCCTGTTCCTGTTCCAATATCTAATATTTTTAATTTATTATTTTTAAATCCTGATATTATTAACTTTTCAACAGTCCAAGAACCTAATAACACCGCATCTGTTGTTAACTTCATTGCTGAATTTGTTCTTGATATTGAAAATTTCTTGAAATTAAATATCTTACTCTTCAATTATAATTCCTATTTTTTTATAAACACCTATAACCTATCACCTATATCTAATATATATTTATATATTTTAGCAAAAAGGAAACGGAACCTTATACAAATAGTTTAGCTATTTACATAAAGATCCGTAGAAAAGAAAAGGAATGTAAATTTATGAGTAAAACTCTATACAAAGAATTCAAAAAACATGCCATAAAAAAACAAAGATTTTTGTTATAATAATGATAATTATTTGTGCAAACCAATTACACTTGCCCCATATAAATACAAAAATTCACTATAAATTAACAACACCTCAAATTTAGAATTCTTTTTTTTATATCTCAATTAACTTATAATATAGAAAAATTTGATGGTTGTTATATTTTATTAAATGTTTATTTACTAGATTTTGAAAAATGAATTTCTTTAAAACATATAAAGAACAATTACTATTAATGATTGGGCATTTTGCGACTGATATTTGTCAAGGTTCACTTAGTGCTATTCTAGCAGTAATGTTCGCTCATAAAATCTTATCATCTAACACAGATGTTTCTTTATTAGTTCTTGCTGCATGTCTTGTATCGTCTATTGTACAACCAGTAGTTGGTTGGCTTAGTGATCGTAAACCTAGACCATATTTAATGACATTAGGCATGGTGATTTCGGCATTTAGTCTCATGCTTGTAGGTTTTTTTGAAAAATTTGAAATATTATTTGTTTTAATAACTTTATCCGGCATAGGAACTGCGATATTTCACCCCCAAGCTGGTAAAATGGCAAATTGTGTATCTGAGCACAACAAAGGTTTTGGGATGAGTATATTCTCAGTTGGTGGAAATTTAGGATTTGCTATAGGACCAGCACTTATTTCTGGTGCAACACTACTTTACGGTTTAAAAGGGATATTAGCGATTGGCATACCTGCATTTATTATGATGATAATATATTTATCTCGTAATAAAAAATATGTTTATTTTTCAGAAAGAGACCTTGCAAAACAACAAGCTAATAAACTTTATAAAAAAGAAAGTTTCTTTGGATTTTCATTACTCACTGTAATGATATTTTTTAGATCATCGGTTTTAATAGGTCTAACTACATACACCCCACTTTACTTCATGGATAAATTTAAAGAAACTGCACAAGTTGCAAATATAAATCTTACAATTATTGCTATTTGTGCTGCTGTAGCAAGTATATTAGGTGGTATTCTTGCTGATAAAATCGGTTTTAAAAAAGTTCTAGCACTTAGTGCTACAACTGCAGTACCTTTTATTTTTGTTTTCTGCTTAGCTAACACTAGTCTATTAGCCACTATTTTAGTTGTTCCTGTAGCCATCTGTTTATACGGCACACTTAGTGTTTCCATGGTTTTAGGTCAAAAATTTTTATGCAATCATGTAGGATTTGCATCAGGTGTAACTATTGGTCTAGGAATGACCTTTGGTGGATTATTTAGTCCTGTTTTAGGTATAATAGGTGATAGATACGGAATTGAAGCAACTATGTGGACCTTAGCCATATTATCCATATTTGCTGCTTTATCATCATGGATTGTTCCTGATGTAGATAAAGATAACAAATAAAGGAAATATTATGACAAATAAACATTTAAATGATATTTCAATTTTATCAGCTGTTAATGAGAATAATCTCTCTCATATAGAACTTCCCATTTCTTTGGAAAAAATCACTGCAGGTTTTCCAGCACCCAATGGTGGTTATATTGATGATACTTTAGATCTTAATGAGTTATGCATAAAACACCCAAACTCATCTTTTATCTTTAAAGTAGCCGGTGATTCAATGATTGAAGCTGGTATTTTACCAGGTGATTACGTTGTTCTAGATAGAGCAAAAGAACCAAAAAATGGGGATATTGTTATTGCTTCTGTTTACAATGAATTTACAATAAAATACTATTACAATATGAACGGACCTACAAGATTAGTTCCTGCAAATGTTAATTACCAACCAATTATAATTATCCCTGAAATGAATTGCGAAATACTAGGTGTTATTGTTTCATCAATAAGAAAGTATTAGTCACAATTTTAAATAACCAACGTCATTATTTTTGATATAAATAAACTTTCTAAAACAACATTATTGTAAGTAAACACCTTACAAATATAAACTTAATAACGTAAAAAATTATTACTTTGTCTTGATTTAAAGGTTTACTAATAATGATTAAAAACTTTTTACCTCAAATTAATTCTGAAAAAAATAATGCCTTAACAGACTCCATAATAACGAAATATAGTAATTTACCTTTATTTATTGTATCTTTTTCAGAATTTGCTTCTCGAAATTGTTTTTATTCTGACAAAACAAAAATTATCGAATCATTAGAAAATTCAGGTGCTAATAACCATGTAATACATCGTCCTTTTGGATGTGGAAAAAGTTTAACACTATCCATGCTAAAATGCTTTTACGATACATATTATCAAGACTCATATGACAATAATTTTAAAGATTTATATATCTATGATAAAGAAATTGCCAAAGATATTCATAATACCTACTGTGTTTTATTTTTAGATTTTGGAAATTGCGATAATATAGCTAATGAAATTATAAGATCAATATCTTTATTCTCTTCAAAATATCAAATGGACTATCTTCCTGATACTAGAAAAACTTTAACTCAAATATTAAATGATTTTTTTAATAGTTATCTTAGATGTAAAAATAATAAACTTTACATTATGATTGATAACTATGATTCCTACAACCCTATAAATCCTACAGATGTATTTATAAAATCCACACTTACAAATGAAATGTATATTTCATTTTTTATGTCAATATTCAAAGCACAAGTAAATGATATAGTAACCAAAGTCATACTGACTGGTGTTTTACCTTTATATAGTTACTTCCAGCAATGTGGTATCAACTTCTATGCACAAGATATTAGTTTTACAAATGATTTCAGTAAATCAGTAGGCTTGACTGAAAACGATATCAAATCAGTAATTCTACACACTGTAAACCAAAAAGATACTAATCATTCATTTGATGACTTAACTGAAAATATTTGTACTGAACTTGATGGTTATTCATATACATTAAATAACATTGGAAGAATGATAAATACACGTCAGTGTCTAATTTATTTAACATCTCTTAAATCAAATATTCAAAATGAAAGTTTTGAAGAAAATTACCATTACTCAAAAAACTGCTTAGAAAAAGCTTATTTAGATTTTAAAAAAGAATTTTTATACATAAATAAAGAACTTTCTGAAAATGGTTATTTTGTAACAGGAACAGAATTTAATCTTTTTAGTCCTAATAGGATAATACAATTAACTACATTTTTATATTACTGTGGTATTCTTACCTTTAAAGAATCCACAAAATATAACTTCAATTTACGACTAACAAATACATATATTTCAAATATTTGGAAAAGCATTATAAAATAACATAACAATAAAATTCATCTTATAAATATAAATTTATAAATTAACAAGGCTTTTCCTACATAGTTATGGATAAAATTGAAAGCCATGTACCCTAAGCCTTTATTTATACAAGTATATTTCCTTTATTTTTCCTTGCTAATATCCTTTGCGCATAAACTATTTTATTATTTATTGCCTTAACTTTTGCACTATTCAATTAGAATTCAATAGTGTTGAGTATAGATTAAAAAAACATTAAGATTTGTGAAAGTCTATTGGATAAAACCACTCTGAGTCTTCATATTTTACCCACACATATGCACAGATATTCATTAAAAATGATATAATGCACCCTATTTGAGAATTAACCAATTAATAAGAAAGGCAAATTTATGGATTTCCAGGAATTTTGTAAAAAATATAATTTTAATAACTTAACTAAGCAACAGCAAGATGCAGCCCAAAACATAAAAGGACCCATTTTACTTCTAGCTGTTCCAGGCAGTGGAAAAACAACTGTATTAATAGCTAGATTAGGTTATATGATTTATGGTCTAGGAATAGATCCTAAAAAAATTTTAGTCCTAACGTATTCAGTTGCTGCTACAAAGGATATGACCGAAAGATTTAAATTTTTTTTCGGAGATGAATACAGTAGCTTATTACGTTTTCAGACTATAAACGCTCTTTCTTTATCAATTGTTAATTTTTACATCAAAAGATTTAATAGACAGGGTTTTTCACTTATTTCTAATATCACAGACCAACAAAATATTGTGCGCCATATATATAAAGCACTCATGAACAAAGTATGTACAGATACTGATTCTAAAGATATTTTGCGTTATATTACTTATATAAAAAATATGATGCTAAATATTAATGAAATTAAAGAATTTAAAAATAAAAATAATATCGAATATCCCATTGATGAAATATATAAAAAATATGTTGAACATTTACAAGCTAATAAATTAATGGATTTCGATGATCAATTACGCTATGCCTATATGATACTTAAAGGCAAAAGCGATATGTATCAATTTATAAAAGAATATTATCAAAATCAATATGAATATATCTGCGTTGATGAAGCACAGGATACCTCAAAAATTCAACATAAAATCATTGAGATATTAGCGTCAAAATATCAAAATATATTTATGGTTGGTGATGAAGATCAAAGTATTTACGGTTTTAGAGCAGCTTACCCTAAAGCTTTATTAGATTTTCCAAAAACTTATCCTACAGCAAAAGTTTTATTAATGGAAACAAACTTCAGATCTGATAAAAATATAGTTTTATTATCTAATAATTTTATTCAAAAAAATAAAGACAGATTTAAAAAAGAGATGATATCCTCAAAAGATATATCTAAATCTGTATACTATACAATCCCTGAAAAAACAGAAACTATTTATAAATATATAACAAAATTATCTCATCAATTACATGATAATTTATTGCAAGATGATATTGCAATTCTTTACAGAAATAATGAAAGTTCTATACCAATTATTGATTATCTTGATAGGTCAAATTTACCATTTATTATATCAACTGATCAAATAAACTTTTTTAATTCAGGAATTGTAAAAGATCTTAAAGAAATATATACCTTTGCAAAAGATCCTTCAAATTTCAATATTTTTCAAAGAATATATTATCGTATAAAAACTTATATATCCAAAGAAGATCTAGATAAAATATATCAAAAATGGATAAATAAAAATCATAATAATTCCGCATCAGATGATTTAAACATATTAAGTATTGCTTTAGATATAGTAAATTCTCAGAAATCTTTTAATGAATTACTAACTAAACGCAAAATTTTAAAAAATCTTCCTAAAATGACAGCATATGAAGCTTTAGATAGTATTCTAAACGACTTAAATTACAATGATTTTTTAAAAAATAAAGATTTTAATGCTTGTCAAAGTAAGGGGTATACTTCAATACAAACATTAAAACACCTCTCTAAAAATCTATCCAACATGGAAGATTTATTTGATCGTATCGCTTATTTAGAAAATCTGATTAAACAACGTTCAAAAGAAAAAATTGATATTAATGAACAGAAATATTGTATAAAACTAACAACAATACATGGTAGTAAAGGCCTTGAATACGATACAGTTTATATTATTGATGTAAAGGATTTTATATTACCTGAAATTCCCAAAAGTGAATGCTCTAACAATGATGAACGCTTACATTATCAAGAGGAACGTCGTTTGTTTTATGTAGCGACAACTAGAGCTCGTAAAAATCTCTACATTATTAAAAATGGTAAATCAGAATTCATAAAAGAATTTTTCGATATGAAATATGATTCCTCATTTAAAATAATAACTATTAGTGACGAGAATCTTGAAGCTAATCAACTTACACCTAATCCTAAACAAGAGGAATTATCTCACATTTCTGTAAAAAATGAATTACTTCCTTTTAAAAACACGTTGCGTAAAAAAAATAAAAAAATCTTAAAACAATAACAACATAATAAACTATTTTAGAGGATTACATACATTTAATTTCACACCAAAAAAGTAGTAAATCTAAAAATTTAGATTTTAAATCACATTGAATGGCTTAGTCCAGATATGAATATATCTCCCTAGATGTGAAAATACTTCATGTCTAGAGTATAGCAATTCATAATATAATAGATCATCAAATTTATTAATTTGATCTGTTTTATCACGCATATAATCATGAACAACCCTTACCCCACTTAATTTATCAAGAACTAAACCTTGTTCATTTATCCACTGAAGAACTTCCTCTAAATATAATGGGGTTTGTGGAGTTAACTTTTGACGTCTTCGTTTTACTAATCCAGCCTTTATGTAATCAAAATTACCAACAACTAAACTTTGAAATAATAATGCTGTTTTGTTGTAAACTAAAAGAGATAATACACCACTAGGTGCTAACATATTTTTTAGTTTTGCTATTATTGGCTTTGGATCTATTAACCACTCTAAAACTGCATGACACATTACTAAATCATATTTTTTATCTTTAAAAATAGCTTCAATATCTTGAGCAGCTCCTTGCACAAAACTTAAAGTACCATCAACAGGATCTTGAGTTAATTCGAGTCTTCCTAAAGATAACATGTCTTCTGAAATATCTACTACTGTTACATTATGACCCAAGTGTGCAATTTTTCGGGCCATGAAACCAAATCCACCACCAACATCCAACACATTTAAAACTTTATCTTTAGGAAATTGATTAATTATTTCTTGAAGATCTCTCCATACTACAGCTGCTCTTATTTTACCTTTTGTAGTACCGTAAATTTGTTTTTTAAAAAATTCAGCTCGATTATCAAAATTTTGATCTTTTGGAGGATTAGGTGCTTTTAACATTTTTAATTACTATATTATAAAAAACTACTATAAAAAACTTTGGACAATTTTTTTGATATTAACAAATTGTGCAAAATATACGTCAAACTTATTATAGGTAATAAAAGCGCATATAACAATACTTAATCGAAAAGTTCATGGTTATTTACATATTTAAATTATCCAAGATAACTATATAGTTATTGCTGTTGATGAAAAGGGGTAAATAACAGTTTTATTAAATATATAAATAGTTTATAATATCTAAAATAT
>JBJFGR010000025.1:0-21140 GCA_051892875.1 Succinivibrionaceae bacterium | reverse complement strand
TAAGCAACAATAGATATAAAAAATAGAGGGCTTACAGTTCTATTATTTTTACCACTGTGAGCCATATGTGCATAAGATTTCTAATTTATCCTTTTTTGCAAACTGTTTTGTCACGTTTTAAAAGAACTAGAATATTATTTGCTTTTGAGATAAAATAAGGTTTACACCATAGTATTTAGTATATAGCAGATCTTCAATAATCGTTTAAATATTTTATACCTATACATACATTATTAGATAATTCTTTATAGTATATTTTTTATGAAGTTTTTTTTATTCTTTTTAGTTGTTACTGTAGTTATGGTTATTACAGCAATAACTTCCAAAATAGCTTTGGCTTATTTTGTGTTAGGAAATGATTTTTCGTGGGATTATCTACTTGCTTGCCTTTATGGAATTAAATTTGATAATGCAATTTCCTCAATGTTATTAGTTCCTTCATTAATAGTTGCATATGTTTCTATAAGATTTTTTAAACGTACTAGTATAAATGCATTGTTTGGTGTTATTCCCCTTATAATACTTGTTCTAATACAAGTTGGCGATGGTATGTATAGTTTAAATGCTCAAAAGCATGTAACTAATGAGGCAAGACAATTATTTACTCAATTTAGTTCTCTATTTAGAGAAGCTTTTACTTCTTATAGCATTTTTATGGTAATTTTATTTTTGATTGTAATTTTGATATTTTACATATCTTCAAAAATAAAAATTTCATGTAAAGCAAAATTTCCGAGAGCAGAATGTGCTCTTATTTGTTTGCTTTTAATATTTTTTATTATGATAAGAGGTTTTTTATCTGGCACACCTTTGCGTCCTAGTTCGGTTTATCAAATGGTAAAATCTGAAAAATCATTTTTTGCCATGAATGGTGCGTATTCTTTCGTGTATAATTTATTTAAAAATAATGAAGTTCAACCTATATATAAAAGTATATTAGATGGTAATTCACTACTTTCGGACTCTGAAATTAATGAATTTAAATTTAAGCATATGCTCCATGATTCTGGCTTGAAAAATAAACAAAAAGAATATATTTCGTCTGTTAAAAAATCATTATTGCCAATGAATAAATACAACATAATTATTTTTTTACTAGAAAGTTGGCCAGCATGTTTTTCAAAAAATTTTGATAAAAATAGTGCTACACCTTTTTTGGATGAAATGTCTGCATTAGGACTTTCAGTTAAGGGAATGCTTGCTGATGGAAAAAGAACACATGAAGGATATTTTTCATCAATATGTTCAATGCGCAATCCTCTAGGAGCAGGAGTTCCAAGAACTAATTTAGATAATTTTGATTATTATTGTTTACCTGAATTATTATCACATCGTTCTTTTATTTTCCAAGGAACAACTTCTGATTTAGTAGGAGATTTTGCTTTAAAAACTGGAGTGAATAAATCTTTTGGAAAAATAGAACAAAAAACTTTTACCACAAAGCCTTTTTCGATTTGGGGTGTTCAAGATTATGATCTTCTTAATTTTGTCCTAAAAAAAGTTAATGAAGTTAAAAATGAACCATTTCTATTTATAATAAATAATACAGATACCCATGTTCCTAAATTACCAAAAGATGTTGAATATTATTTTGGTAATGAAACAGATGAACATATTGAAAAAAGTATGCTTTTTTATGTAGATTCATTATTAAAAGATTTTTATACTAACTATAAAAAAATAAACATATCTCGACCAACTATATTTATTTTTACAGGTGATCATACACGTTGGAAAAAGACAACAGATATTGATGAATATTTAGTTCCTTTTATTATGTTTTCAACAGACGGAAGTGTTTCAAGTCAGTATGTAGATTCTTATTTTTCTCAGTTAGATATTGTACCAACTCTTTTATCTATAGAAGGTTTAAATATACCGTTTAATCAGGGACATAGTATTCTTAATACTAATGAAATCAATTACCCTAGAGGTTTTTTTAGACATGGGGAAATTGAAGTAGTTTACAAAAATATTTTAATAAAAGGAAGTATAAATAATACCAAAGGTGTAGAATGTTTTGATATAACTAATCCTTTAAATTTTAAACCTATAACTTGTACAGATGAAAGTATTTCTAGTTATAAAAAGTTTTTAAATGAGACTTATTTAACTCAAGAACTATTATTTAATGGTGAAACTTATAAATTTATCAAATAAGGAGTTTTTGAGGAGTAAAACTATTTTGTGTAAATATTACTTGATTTCTATGTTCCATTAATGATGCCCCAAAATCATCTTAACAGAGTCACTTGGTACGCCATTATCGCTACGGTTTGATTTAATCTTTTTAGGTTTATTAATTTAAAACAGACTAATTAGCTATGAATTACTTGAATGTTTTATTTTTAGTTCTTATAATTATCATATAAAAATATTTGATTTTGTTATTTTATATGAATAAAAATGTTCAATAAGTGTATTCCTTTATTTTGTTTAAGTATTAATTATCATAAGGTTAGTTGTTGTATTAGAAAAAAATTTAATATATCAATAGACGATATTCCAAATTATATAAAAGAAATAAAAAATAAATGTTCTTTTATAAAAGGAATTATGGTTCTATCAACATGCAATCGTTTTGAGATATATTTTACTGTTAATACTTTAACAAATAATTTATACGCAGACGTCGAGTTTTTTTTATCAAATTATTTTTCAGTTGATATTCATGATTTAAGAACATATGTTTTATGGTTCTATTCTGATAATGCAATAGAACATTTGTTTAAATTATCTGCTGGTTTAGATTCATTAATACTTGGTGAAAATGAGATATTAGGTCAAATAAAAAGAGCTTATAAAACAAGTGTTATTAATAAATATTCTGACAATATACTAAATATTTGTATCCAACATGCTGTTCATTGTGGTAAAAATATAAGAAATATAGGTAAGTTACAAGGAACTGCTATATCATATGGAACAATTGTTGCTGATGATATATCAAAATTTTGTAAAAAAAAATCTAATCCAAAAATTTTGTTAGTAGGTGGTTCAGGACAATTAGGAAGAGTAGTTATTCCAAATATTTTAAATCGAGTGGAAGCTACTATTTATGCTACGATATATCATCATACTTTACATATAAAAGATAAAAGGGTAATTCCAATATTATATAAAGACAGATATAAATATATATCAGAGTGTTCTGTTATTATCAGTATGACTTGCTCACCTCATTATGTTTTTAGTTACAATGATATTGCTAATTCATTAAATAATAATTACCCAGATACAAAAAAGCTTTTTATTGATGTTTCATTATCAAATGATATAGATCCTGATATCGCCAATTTTAAAAATATAGAGTTACACAATCTTGATGATTTTCAGAAAATTATTAAAAAAAATCAATTAGATCGTAATTTATGGGCAAGTTCAATAGATAAATTTTTAGAGAAAAGTATTGATAAGGTGATTAATGAGTTAAATCTAAAATCATTTTTATCAAATAATGCAAATGTAAAAAATATTGATTTAATATATAAATTTAAGAAGTATATGAATTTTCATGATTTTGCCAATTATCTTGAAGGCCTATCAATATGAGATATTTTCCGTTATTTATAAATTTAGAAAATGAAAAAGTATTAGTGGTCGGGGCTGGGGACGTTGCTTCTAGAAAAGTATTATCTTTATTAGAGTTTGGAGCAGATGTTGAGGTGGTATCACCTAAAATATCTTCAAACATATTAGATATAAATAATAAAAATCTAAAAATTCATTGTAGAGAATTTTTAGAAAAAGATATTTTTGGTAAAAAGATAGTATTCGTGGCAACTGATGAAAAGAAATTAAATACAAATATCGCAAAAATTTGTAGATCAAAAGGAATATTAGTTAATGTTGCAGATATTCCATCATTATGTGATTTTTATTTTCCATCAGTTGTTACTCGAGGTGAATTAGTTGTTGGAATAACATCTAGTGGAAAGTCACCAGCTTTATCAAAATGTTTGAGAGAAAATATTGATAATTTTTTACCAGAAGATTTAGGTGAGTATTTAGAGTTATTGTCAGTGTATCGAAAAAATTCTTTAATGAATAGTCAAAATCCTTTAAATAATAGAGATTATAAAGAATTACTAGATAAAATTGTTTGTAAGTTAAAAATGAAATGAATTTAAATAAAACAGTTTTTAAAATTGGGACTAGAGGAAGTGAATTAGCATTACGTCAAACAAATATGGTAATAGATGTTTTACAACATTCATATCCTAATTTGTCTTTTGAAATAATAAAGTTTAAAACAAAAGGTGACAGAATTCAAAATGTTCCTTTACAAAATTTTGGTGGAAAAGGTGTTTTTGTTGAAGATTTAACAAAATCTTTAGAAAATAGTGAAATCGATTTAGCTGTACATAGTGCTAAAGATTTACCTAATGATATTGGCAAGTCTACGATGCAAATTGTTTTGCCAAGGGGGGATGTTAGAGATGTTTTATTACAATTAAAAGAAAATAAAGGAACATTAAAAATTATAGGGACAAGTAGCTTAAGAAGATGTTTTTATTTTAAGGAATATGAATGTAGAACATTAAGAGGAAATGTTCCGACAAGATTGGAAAAATTACGAGAAAATTTATTTGATGGAATTATTTTAGCTGCAGCAGGTTTAGAAAGACTGAATTTATTAGCAGAAAAAGATATTGAGTATACTTTTTTATCACCAGAAAAATATATTCCTGCACCTTGTCAGGGTATTATAGCTATTCAAACTTTACCGAATTCAAAAGTATGGCAAAAGATAAAATGTATTGAAAATTTTTATTCAAAATTTGAATTTATTTTTGAAAGAAAAATTTTGAGCATTTTGCAAGCTAATTGTCATGAAGTAGTTGGTGTATATTCAAAATTGATTAATAAAAAAACATTTAAAGCTTTTTTAATGATAGAGAGAAATAATATTTTATATCAAGGTGAAATTTTAGAAGAAAAAAATGATGAATATAAAATAAGTGATATTGAATATTTAGCACTAAAATTAATACAAATTTCTAAACTACAAATAAAGGAGATATAGTATGGCTCATGTATATATTATTGGTGCTGGTCCAGGAAATATAGATTATTTAACAAAAGGGGCTTTGGATATTATAAAAAAAGCTGATGTTATTTTATATGATAGGTTAGCAAGTTCAGAGATTTTAAATTTTGCACCTAATACATGTGAGTTTATATATGTAGGTAAATCAAGTAAAAATCATATACTTTCTCAAGAAAAAATAAATGAATTACTATGTCAAAAAGCTTTAGAACTTGAAATAAAAACCGTAGTTCGTTTAAAGGGTGGAGATCCTTATGTTTTTGGTAGAGGGGGTGAAGAAGTTCTTGCTTTAAAAGAAAAAAATATTTTATATACAGTAATACCAGGTATTACTTCAGTAATTGGTGCCTTGGCGTCTGCAGGTATACCAGTAACTCATAGAAATGTAGCAGAGAGTTTTCATGTAATAACAGGTCATACTAAATCAGGTGAATTGAGTAGTCAGATGAGTTTGTTTGCAAAACTCAGAGGTACATTAATATTTTTGATGGGGGTAGAACATTTATCTCAAATAGTAGAATCATTGATTAGTAATGGAAAACCAAAAGATACTGCAGTAGCTATTATTGAAAAAGGTTCAACAGTTGAAGAGAGAAGAATTAATGGTAGATTGGATACCATAGTTAGTATAGCAAAGACAGAAAATATAAAACCACCTGCACTTATAGTAGTAGGAGAAAACTCTAATTTTGATTTTAGATGTCATGGCAATGTATTATTTGGTAAAAAAATTGGTATTTTAGGTACTTCAAAATTTGTGTTTGATGCAAGTAGTAAGTTCAAAGAGTATGGAGCTTATTGTTATCAAGGAAATATATTAAAAATTAATACCCTTAATTCTTTTAATAACAATAAAAATATAAACTCTTTAAAAGAAGCATCATGGTTAGTTTTTACAAGTTCTAATGGTGTTATAGAATTTTTTGCAAATTTAAAAAGATTTAGAATTGATATACGAGAATTGTTTGGTAAAAAAATAGCAGTAGTAGGTTTAGGGACAAAAAATACTTTAGAAAATTTTGGAATTATTGCAGATTATTGTCCAAATATTTATACAGTTAAAGATTTGGCAGAAGGTTTAGTATTATTGTTAAATAAAAGAGATAAGGTAGTAATATTAAGATCTGAGTACGGCAGTAAGGAAATTGATAAAGTATTTGATAAACATTCTATTTGTTATACAGATATATCTCTATATAGTCTTAATGTAGATCAAAACTCCTTAAATACATTTTATAAGATTGTTCCATTTTTGAATTATATAGTTTTGGGGAGTTCATCATGCGTAAGAGCATTTTTTAATAAAAATTTAGATGATATAGATTATAGTGCTACAAAGTTTGTGTGCATTGGAAAGTTAACTGCAGAGACGCTACATTCATATATAAATTCTTCAAAAATATTAGTTGCTGATGAATTTACAATTGACGGAATTGTAAATACAGTTCTTAAAAATTGAGGTATTTATAAAAACATACAAAATCTCTAGGAAAAATATATTTTTTTATTGACACTAAATAAAAAAGTAGTATTATATTGGTATTAAACCTAGTAAACATATATGAATAATTAAATATCAAAGAGGTTATATTATGGCAACAAATAAAAGTGTGAACTATGCTTTATTGAAAAAGGGCGGATTCATGCGTCAAAAGCAAAAAGGGTATTTTTCATTAAGATTAGGGGTTGTAGGAGGAAATTTAACTACTGAAAATATCAGAGCTGTTGCCAATGTTGCTGATGAATATGGTAAAGGTTATATTCATATGACTTCACGTCAAGGAATAGAAATTCCTTTTATTTATATTGATAATATTGATGAAGTAAAAGATAAGTTAGCAGAAGGTGGAGTACACCCAGGGGTATGTGGACCTAGGGTTCGTACAGTTACGGCATGTCAGGGTAATGAAGTTTGTTCTAGTGGTTGTATAAATAGTCATGATATTGCTGTAAAGTTAAGCGAACGTTATTTTGGGAGAGAATTACCGCATAAATTTAAATTTGGAGTAACTGGGTGTGTTAATAATTGTTTAAAAGCAGAAGAAAATGATTTTGGAGTAAAAGGGGCTTACGACGTTGTTTTTACTCGAGCAAATTGTATTGGTTGTGGTTTATGTGTAAAAGTTTGTCGTGAAGGTGCTTTGACTCAGGATAAAGAAGATAAGAATAACATAATAAAGGATGATACGAAGTGTAACAATTGTGGTAGATGTGTTCATTCTTGTCCTACAGATTCATGGACTGGTACTAGTGCTTATTTAGTTTCTGTTGGTGGTTTATTTGGAAATCAAATTTATAAAGGTGAATATTTAGTTCCTTTAATTAAAGATGAAGATACTTTGTTTAGAGTTGCTGATGCAGCAATTAATTATTTTGAAAAACATGCAAATCCTGGGGAACGTTTTAGAGCAACTTTGCAACGTTTAGGTGATGAAGAATTAAGAAAAGAATTATTGGAGGCTTATAATGGCTGATTTACATTTTGATGATCAAGTTGATATTACTGATAAAGTTTGTCCAGAAACTTTTGTAAAAGCGAAAGTTGCGATAGAGGAATTAGACGATGGACAGATTTTAGCAATAAGATTGAATGATGGTGAACCTATTAAAAATGTTCCTCGTTCATTAAAGGAGGAGGGGCATAAAATTTTAGCGTTAGATGAAAATAATGATGGTACGTATACATTATTTGTTAAGAAAGTTGGAGATTAAATTAAAATGGAAATTTTGGTAGCTGGTGAAAAAAAAGAAGTAAAAGATGGCATTAGTTTGAATGAATTAATGATTCAAGAAAATGTTGAAACACCTCAATATGTTACTGTTTCAATAAATGGTGAGTTTGTGCCTTCTGATGAAAAAGATACTACTGTTTTAAAGCAAAATGATGAAGTAGAATTTTTATACTTCATGGGTGGTGGTAGTTTAAAAATGATAGTTAATATCTAGTAAAAATTTGGTTCTTTGTGCATAGTTGTTGGTTGAAATTGATAGCTATGCACCATTTATACAATTCTCATCCCTTTATTTCCTCTGTAGGAAAGTGGAATTTCTATATTCGACAACTTTCCAAGAATCTATAATAGAATAGAGTTATTGACGTTTACAAATTTCTTTAATAAAGTAGTAGCAGAAACCATTTCACATTCCTTTTTTGTTTTTGGTCAACTACAAAAATACAGAATTGAAATGTTTTTTTCAATTTTTAGTTTTAAAAGAACATAAAGATCGGTGAAAGATCTTTAGGCTAAAATCACTAAGAGTCTTCATGTTTTACCAACACATATGCACGATAACTCAAAAATTTACATGTTTAATTTAAATGTAAAAAAAATATCAAGGTGGATTTTTTTATTATCTTATCTTATCTTATCTATAGATCTTTTACATCATGATTTTCCTTCTAAAAAACAGAAGTTTCTATTTTATATAAAAAATTTCATTTTAACTTTTATAAATTCGCTAACAAAATGGTCTTTATGGCACAATCAGAGTGTTCAGATAGCTATATATGATATTAATGTAAATATTTTATGAATTTTATTTTGAATATTTAGTATTTAAGGATAAAATAAGCTTGGAAGGGTTGAAAATACGTTTATATTTTAATAGGAACGCACCATGTATAGGAAAAAAGGGTTTACTTTAATTGAATTAGTTGTAGTTATTGTTATTTTAGGTATATTGGCTGCAACAGCTGCACCGAAATTTATGGATTTGCAAAAGGATGCTAGGATAAGTGCTTTAAACGGTATGAAGGGTGCTCTGACTAGTGCGGTATCAATGGGGTACTCAAAGGCTATTTTGGCTGGTAAAGATAAATCAGTTTCAGCTGTTGATATTATGGATGATGGTAAAGTTAAAGCTCTGTATGGAAGAATTACTCCTGAAACAATTATGCATGCCTTAGATGCCGAAATGGCAGAAATATCCGATACTGGAGAGTGCAAAAGTGAATGGTGTTATTATACTAAAGTTAATGCTAGTGAATTTTTTTCTTATATTTCTATCGTTCCAAAAGGATTTACTAAAAATCAGATAGCTAATATAGACACTGTAGCAGATGCTAATGCTGAAAGCTCAAGTGATAAACATAAGAAAAATATGGCAAATGGTTGTAATGTATCATATATTCTAAATTGGAAGTACGCACAAAAAATAATAACTACCTTTAGAATATATGATGGTGGATGTTAAAATTTTTCTGTAGCGTAATATTCTTAAAAAAGTAAAAAACTATTATTGGTTAAAATATCAATAATAGTTTTTTAGTCTGTAGTATTAAGAAAAGAGAGTGTGAACTAAAGTGTGAACTAATTTTTTTTGTAAGAATTTTACTCATAACTTTTCTTTATCATTTCTGATAAAAATCTGTTTTATTAATAAATAAATTTTCTTTTGATTTTCTTGCTATCTTTGCAAAATTTTAATTACTAGGATTTAGTATACTGTCCTGCCTGTTCTGTTTTGTTTTGTTCTGTTCTGTTCTATTCTATTCTGTCCATTATTCTTTCTTCTTTCTTAACATAATTATTTAAAGCACTTATAGAATCATAATTATTAAAAATAAAAAAAAGAAAAATTAAAAAAAACTAAAAAAATATAAAAATATAGTTGACATACCGAAATAGTAGGATATACTACATATAAATAACATTCAAAACATATCTGTTTTGTATGATATTGGGTTTTATTGATTTTATTGTATTTATTAAGGACTTTTTATGAGTATTTCATTCAAAAAAACAGTTTTAGCAAGTTTGATAGGATTAGGTGTTAGTTTTTATTTACCTAGTTTTGCATATGCTGAAGAAGATCTAGAAATTGTAAATGTTTCGTATGATCCAACTAGAGAATTATATAAAGCATACAATGTTTTATTTACTGATTATTGGAAAAATAATAAGAAACAGAATGTTTCTATAACACAGTCACATGGTGGTTCTGGGAAACAAGCATTAGAAGTTGCTAATGGTTTGGAAGCAGATGTTGTAACTTTAGCATTAGAAGGAGATGTTGATGCTATAAAAAATGCAGGATTGATAAAAGAAGGGTATGTAAAAAATTTTCCTCTAGAAAGTTCTCCATATACTTCAACAATTGTATTTTTGGTTAGATCTGGAAATCCAAAAAAGATCTTAGACTGGAATGATTTATTAAGAAATGATGTTCAGGTTGTAACTCCAAATCCAAAAACTTCAGGTGGTGCTAGATGGAATTACTTAGCAGCTTGGTATTATTTTGAAAAATCAGGCCAAAAGGAAGAAGAAATAAAAAATAGCATCAAGACTCTTTATAAAAACGTAGTTGTGTTAGATTCGGGGGCTAGAGGTTCGACAACTTCATTTGTTGAAAACGGACAAGGTGATGTTCTTTTAGCATGGGAAAACGAAGCGTTTTTATCATTAAAAGAGTATCCAGGTAAGTATGAAATAGTTGTTCCTTCAGTATCAATTTTATGCCAACCAACAGTAGCGTTAGTTGAT
This sequence comes from Succinivibrionaceae bacterium, assembly GCA_051892875.1. Classification (GTDB taxonomy): domain Bacteria; phylum Pseudomonadota; class Gammaproteobacteria; order Enterobacterales; family Succinivibrionaceae; genus JBJFGR01. The sequence continues at coordinate 10,607 of JBJFGR010000025.1, read as the reverse complement.
GAAGTAGTTGATGATAGAGGTACTAGAGAAGTAGCAACAGGTTACTTAAATTATCTATATTCACCTGAAGCTCAAAAATTAGAGGCTCAATGGTATTACCGACCTTCAAATGAAACAGTGCTAAATGAATTTAAGTATGAAGGAAAAGATAAGGTAATAAAGTCAATTCCACAAGATGGTAAATGGATTATTACTAATGTTGATTTGACTAATATAGCTCATTTTGGGGGGTGGACAGTAACCGCTAAAAAGCATTTTGCGAATGGAGGTATTTTTGATTCTATTTACGAACGTAAATAATTCATAAATTTAATTTTATTTTATTTAATTTAATTTAATTTAATTGAATTGAATCAAATAAATATAAAACATTAAAAACTTGAGATATGTTATTTAATAAAAATTGTTTGTATAACATTCTTAAGTTTTTTAATTATAACAGTACAGTATGAATATAAAAAAGCATGTGTCTTGAATTGAGGCAAAATAGAGTATTTATAAACATGTAAGGATAAAAAATGGTATTTACAAAAAAAATAAAACAAAAAAATGTAATTCCAGGTTTTGGTTTATCTTTAGGCATTACATTATCAATTTTAGGATTAGTGGTGATTATACCATTGTGTTCCTTAGTGGTATTTTCGTCTCAGTTATCTTTAACTGAATTTTTTGAAACAGTTACTAGACCAAGAGTATTAGCAAGTTATAAAGTTAGTATTTTAACATCTTTAATTGCTTCACTTATAAACGTCGTAATGGGACTTATTCTTGCTTTTGTTTTAGTGCGTTATAAATTTCCAGGCAAAAGAATATTAGATGGATTAATTGAATTACCTTTCGCATTACCTACTGCAGTTGCTGGTATTTCGCTTACTCATTTAGTTGTTAAGGATGGTTGGATAGGAAGTTTTTTTAGTGATTTGGGAGTTGATATAGCGTATACACCCATTGGTATTACGGTTGCGTTAGTTTTTATTGGTATACCTTTTGTGGTTAGAAGTGTTCAGCCTGTATTAGAAAAAGTTGAATCAGAGTATGAAGAAGCTGCTTATATATTAGGTGCTTCACCTTTTAAAACTTTTTTTTCAGTAGTTTTTCCTGAAATAAAACCAGCACTGATTGCAGGGTTCTCAATGGCTTTTGCTCGTAGTATAGGTGAATATGGAAGTGTTGTATTTATAGCTGGTAACAAACCTTATGAGACAGAAATAGCACCTTTGCTGATAATGGCTGAATTGCAAGAATTTGATTACGCAAGTGCTACAGCTATTGCTCTAGTTATGTTGATATTTGCATTATTTATATTATTTGTTAATGCTGTTATTCAAAGTAAAGCATCTCGAATTGTAAGTGGTATTGCTTAAGGAAGTTTTTAATGGAAAATAATAATTCATTACATAAAGAAAACAAGATAGTAAAGTGGGGATTAATAAGTATTTCTTTTCTATTTTTAGGAATAATGCTTGTTTTACCATTACTATACGTTGTTACGACCGCATTGCGTTCTGGTTGGGATTTCTTTTTAACAGCTGTTGTAGATAAATATGCATTGAAATCAATGGTTTTAACATTGGAAGTAACAGTTATAACAGTAATAATTAATACAATTTTTGGGGTATATGCAGCGTGGTTGCTTACAAAATTTTCATTTAAAGGAAAAAAAATGCTTTCAGCTTTAATTGATTTACCCTTAACTATATCACCAATAATTGCTGGTTTAATATTTGTGTTAACTTTTGGTAGACAAAGTTTTTTATATCCGTATTTACAAGAATTAAATATAAAAATAATTTTTGCTGTACCTGGTATAGTGTTGGCTACAATTTTTGTGACCTTTCCTTTTATATCTAGAGAAGTTATACCTGTATTAAACGTTCAAGGTAAAGATGAAGAAGAAGCTGCGTCTTTAATGGGGGCTGGTGCGTTTAAAATATTTAGAGAAATAACTTTTCCTCATATTAAATGGGCATTACTGTATGGTATTGTGTTATGTACCGCAAGAGCAATGGGAGAATTTGGGGCTGTATCTGTTTTGTCAGGTCATTTAAGAGGAAAAACTAATACAATGCCATTACATATAGAGTTATTGTATCAAGGATATGATTTTACTGGAGCGTTTGCAATTTCATCAATTTTGGTAGTAATGGCTTTAATTATATTAGTGTTGCGTAATGTTTTAGAACATCATGGAAAGAAGAAAGAGTTAAGGAATTAAAAATGAATAATATTGCAAACATTGAAAATTATGTTGAATTAAAACATATAAATAAAAATTTTGGTGATTTTAAAGCATCTAATGACGTTAGTTTTTTAGTTAAAAAAGGTCAATTAGTTGGTTTATTAGGATCAAGTGGTAGTGGCAAAACAACAATTTTACGTATATTAGCAGGTCTTGAAACTCCTGATTCAGGTGAGATATATATAGGCGGAAAATTGGTAAATAAAGTTCCTGCGAGTAAAAGGGGGATCGGTTTTGTATTTCAAAGCTATGCTTTATTTAGATATAAGACTGTGTTTGATAATATAGCCTTTGGATTGGTAATTGAAAAAAGACCCAAATCAGAAATTAAAGAAAGAGTCAATTCCTTGATAGAATTAGTTGGCTTGAAAGGAATGGAAAAACGTTATCCAAACCAATTATCAGGCGGACAACGTCAGAGAGTAGCTTTTGCTAGGGCCTTGGCTGTACAACCAAATTTATTATTGTTAGATGAACCTTTTGCTGCTATTGATGCTAAAGTAAGACAGGAATTACGTAGTTGGTTGAAACAACTTATTCATTCTGTGGGTATTACAAGTATTTTTGTAACACATGACCAAGAAGAAGCTATAGAGGTGGCTGATCAAATTATTATCACTAATCATGGTAAAATTGAACAAGTTGGAACTCCAATTGATGTTTATCAAAATCCTACTTCAGCTTTTGTGGCTCAATTTATCGGTTCCCCTACAATTGTAAATAATCCAAAGAAATTTAGAGGGTTTGAGGACCTTGATCATGGTGTGAAAGCTATAATTAGACCTGAATTCATTTCTATTAGTAAAGACACTACAATAAAGTATGTTGCTTCTAGTGAAGAAGGTGTTGTTGAAAATTTATTTTTCAGAGGTTCTTCTATAGAATTAAAAGTGGAAGTTAAAGGTGAACATTTGACTGTAAATTATCCTTTGTCATCACAACCAATCTCAGTAGGTGAAAAGGTTGATATATTTATTAATAAAATGTTTCAATTAGATGGAGATAAAGCTTTTACTGTTCATAATTTAGCATTAGCTAATGATAATAGTAATTATATTATTTAATTATTTAATTATTTAAAAAAATCTTAATTCATAAAGACTTGCTAATTAAATTTTCTCTTTTTATAGTTTTTTAGGACATCTGTGATGTCCTTTTTTATTTATAAATCTTAGAATTCATATCAATTCAGTATATTTTTATTGACATTAATTTTTTTATTGTATATTATCATAGTATATCAATAGGAATAGTAAGAATATAAAGTGTGTATTATTAGTTATGGATATAAAAGAATTAAATACAGATGTATTGATTATAGGTGGTGGAACAGCAGGTTGTTTTGCTGCTTATCAATTAGCAAAATTGAGTGATTTGAAAGTTATTATCGCTGAAAAAGCTAATATAAATCGTAGTGGTTGTTTAGCAGCAGGGGTGAATGCTTTGAATGCCTATATAACAGAAGGCAGAACTCCTCAAGATTATGTTGATTACTGTCTCCATGATGCTGATGGAATAGCTCGTGAAGATCTGTTATTAAGTTTATCTGAACGATTAAATGAAGTAACTAAAGAAATGGAAGATTTAGGTTTAGTTATTTTAAAGGATTCAGAAGGAAAATATGTAACCCGTGGTAATCGTAATATTAAGATTAATGGTGAAAATTTTAAGCTTTTGTTAGCTAAAGCTGTGGAAGAGTATAAATCAAAAATTTTTGTTATTAATCATGTAAATATTACGGACCTAAAGCTTAGTGAATCAATTGTTAATAACAAAAGCCTAAAATATGCTACTGGTGCTTATGGATTTAGTGTGAATGATAATGTTTATTATGATATAAGTGCTAAATATGTGATTGTAGCAACAGGTGGTGCTGCAGGATTATATAGACCTAATAATCCAGGATTTTCAAGACACAAAATATGGTATTCTCCATTTAATACTGGTGCCGGTTACGCTTTTGGTTTAAAAGCTGGTGCTGAAATGACAACTTTTGAAATGCGTTTTATTGCTCTTAGATGTAAAGATACAATAGCACCAACAGGAACTATTGCTCAGGGGGTGGGTGCGAAACAAGTAAATTCTTTGGGAGAAATTTATGAACAAAAGTATGGTTTAACTACTTCACAACGACTTTATGGAACAGTTTCTGAAAATTTAGCTGGAAAAGGTCCTTGTTATTTAAAAACTGATACTATTTCTGATAATCAACAAGAAGAACTTTATAAAGCATATCTTAATATGGCTCCTAGTCAAACTTTAAAATGGTTAGAATCTAAAAATGGTCCAAAAGTTAAAAATGTTGAAATAGAAGGAACTGAACCATATATCGTCGGAGGTCATACAGCAAGTGGTTATTGGATTGATAATAATAGAGAAACCACTATAAAAGGATTATATGCTGTTGGTGATGTGGCAGGTGGTGCACCTCAAAAATATGTTACAGGTGCATTAGCTGAAGGAAAAATTGCAGCAGAAGCTATTATTAATAACTTTAAAAATTTAAATAGTGATAGCAACAGAATATCTTCTTCACCAATTGAAATAACTTCAAAAGCTAAAATTTTTGATAATTATTCAAAATATTTTTCTCAAGATTCTATATTCTCTATTGAAGATATTGAAGAAGCTATGCAAAAAATTATGGACCAATATGCAGGTGGTATTTCAACTCATTATAAGTATAACGAGTCATCTTTAAAAATAGCTTCTGAACAAATAAAGTCATTACAGAATTTAGTAAATAAATTACATGCAGATGATACCGACGATTTGCTTAGAATTTATGAAGTGTCTGATAGATTACTTGTGTGTCTAGCTGTTATTGCTCATTTAGAAGCTCGTAAAGAGACTAGATGGCACTGTTTTGCTGAAAATGCTGATTATCCTGAAAAAAATACTGAATTCGAATTATATATAAATTCAGTATTGGAGAACGGATTTGTAAAAATTATTAAACGTGATCTGGTTAGAGGTGGTAAAAAGTATGAGCATAATAATTGATGAATCTAAGTGTATTGGTTGTGGTAGATGTGTTGAACAGTGTCCTGGTAATTTATTAAAATTAAAGGGTGAAAGATTAAAATGCAAAGTTCTTATGAAACACCCTCGTGATTGTTGGGGGTGTACATCTTGCGTAAAATCCTGCCCTAATCAGGCGATTAAATTTTATTTAGGTGCAGATATTGGGGGAACTGGTTCAACATTATCTGTTACTAGAAAGAATTTTATTAGTTTTTGGAAAATAACTGATATTAACGGCGATACCCAATGTATCGAAGTAAATGCAAAAAATGCTAATAAGTATTAAGAGGTTTTACAATGAGTGAATTAACACATTTAGAAAAATTGGAAGCAGAGTCTATTTATATTATCAGAGAAGTTGCTGCAGAATGTGAAAATCCTGTTATGCTTTATTCTATAGGTAAAGATAGTTCTGTAATGCTTCATCTTGCTATGAAAGCTTTTTATCCTGAAAAACCTCCTTTTCCTTTTTTGCATGTAGATACAACTTGGAAATTTAAAGAAATGATAGAGTTTCGGGATAAGATTGCTAAGAAGTTGGGTATTGAAATGCTTGTTTATACTAATGAAGATGGTGTTAAACAAGGTATTAATCCTTTTGAACATGGTTCTGCTTATACCGATATTATGAAAACTCAAGCTCTAAAGCAGGCTATAAATAAGTATAAATTTACCGCAGCTTTTGGGGGCGGAAGAAGAGATGAAGAAAAGTCTAGAGCAAAAGAAAGAATTTTTTCATTTAGAAATTCGGCTCAAGCATGGGATCCTAAGAATCAAAGACCAGAAATGTGGAAACTTTATAATACAAAAATTATGAAGGGTGAATCCATAAGAGTTTTCCCTATATCAAATTGGACTGAAAGAGATATTTGGGAATATATTAGAAAAGAGAATATTGATATCGTACCATTGTATTTTGCGAAAGAAAGACCCGTTATTGTAAGGGATGGTAATATCATAATGGTTGATGATGATCGTTTAAAATTACGAGAAGGTGAAAAAATTGAATATAAGTCTGTTCGTTTTAGAACTTTAGGATGTTATCCATTAACAGGTGGTATGGAATCTACAGCTCATACTTTAGATGAAATTATAACAGAAACAATGGGAGCAGTTTCTTCTGAAAGAACAAGTAGAGTGATCGATCATGAGGCTGCTGGTAGTATGGAAAGAAGAAAGAGAGAAGGGTATTTCTAAAATGAGTTTTAATGATAAAAGTAAACAACATTCTTTATTAAAGTTTATTACTTGTGGTTCTGTAGATGATGGAAAATCTACTTTAATTGGTCATATTTTATATGATTCAAAACTTTTATATGCAGACCAAATTCAAGCCCTTGAATTAGACTCAAAAATAGGGAGTAGAGGTGGCAAAATCGATTTTTCTCTGCTTTTAGATGGATTATTAGCAGAAAGAGAACAAGGTATTACTATTGATGTCGCTTATCGTTATTTTACAACTTCAAAACGAAGTTTTATTGTAGCTGATACTCCAGGTCATGAAGAATATACTCGAAATATGGCTGTTGGTGCTTCATTTGCAGATCTTGCCATCATACTGATAGATGCTACTTTAGGGGTTCTTGTTCAAACAAGAAGACATGCTAGAATTTGTTCATTAATGGGAATTAAATATTTTGTATTTGCTATAAACAAAATGGATTTAATTGGCTTTGATGAAAATAGATTTAATGAAATAAAAAAGCAGATAGACGAATTGCAACGTGAATTAAATCTTTATTGTGTGCAGATAATTCCTGTTTCAGCAACTGAAGGGGATAATGTTACTGTTAAATCACATAATACACCTTGGTATAATGGACCGGCATTAGTTAATTATCTAGAAGAGGTTAATGTTTCAGAAGATATTCCTGAAGATGGTTTTTATGTGCCTATCCAGCGTGTTAGTCGCCCTAATCGTGAATTTAGAGGTTTTCAAGGTCAAATTGAATCAGGGGTAATTTCTATTGGTGAAGAAGTTACAACTTTACCTAGTGGCGAAAAGGCTCATGTTAGAAGTATTTTAGTGGGTGATAAGGAATGTGATTCTGCTAGGGTTGGTCAACCTGTTACAATTCAATTAGATCGAGAAGTAGATACTTCTAGAGGTTGTGTTCTGCTTAGAAATGCAAATACTATAAAAGTTGCTAATGGTTTTGTAGCTACTATTTTATGGATGTCAGATGTTCATTTAGATAATAATTTTGATGGTTTTATAAAATTAGGTACTAAGCTTATCTCTGGTAAAGTTGAAAAAATTAATTACAGTGTTGACGTTAATACAGGAAAAGAAAATGTATGTAATACCTTAGAAAAAAATGAAATAGCCTCCTGTGTTATTTCAACCTCAGAACCAATAGTTATGGATTTATTTAGTAATCATAAAGTTCTTGGGGAATTTATATTAATTGATCGTGTGACAAATATGACAGCAGCTTGTGGTATTGTTACAGATATCCTAAATTTAAAACCAGGTAAAACTATTTCTGAATTACGTGCTCAAAATATTCAACAAACAGGTTTGGCTGTTAGATTTTTAGGTATTCAGAAGGATTTATCTATTGTTGCAAAAGCTGAAAGAGAATTGTTGATTAAAGGTCGTCGTACATATCAGTATGTTTTAACAGAAAATACAGATTTAGATAATTCAGTTATCTTAAATTTGGTAAATGTAGGTATAGTGGTACTAATAGTAGGTGATAAAGGTATTGATTCTAGCATTAGACAGCTTAATATAGATATTAATAATGAAGATTTTTTAAACAGTGTTGAAAAAATTTACAAAGAGTCTTTATAATATGCAAATTTGATAATATGTAGAAGATTTTTATGCAGACAAGATTAAGAAGATTACGCTTAACACCTTCTATTAGAGATATGGTAAGGGAGAATAGTATATCGGTATCTGATTTAATATATCCTTTATTTGTTGTTGAAGGTAGAAATATTAAAAAAAATATTGATTCATTACCTGATATTTATCAGTATTCCCTTGATCTAATTGATGAAGAATTAGATCGAATGAATGCATTAGGCGTTAATGCAGTATTGCTTTTTGGGATTCCTAAAAATAAAGATGCGAAAGGTTCTGAAGCCTATAACCCTCATGGTGTTGTGGCGCAAGCTATTAGGCATATAAAGCTTCGTTATCCAAAAATTGTGGTTATTGCAGATGTTTGTTTATGCGAATATACAGACCATGGCCATTGTGGTTTGGTATGTGATTGTAAAATTTTAAATGACGAGACATTACCTCTGTTAGCAAAAATGTCGGTTGCTTTAGCACAAGCTGGCGCTGATATTATTGCACCTAGTGATATGATGGATGGTCGAGTAGGATATATTCGTAAAGCATTAGATGATGCAAACTTAAAAGATGTCTTAATAATGTCTTATAGTGCTAAATTTTCATCATCATATTATGCACCTTTTAGAGAAGCTGCGAATTCAGCTCCGACTTTTGGGGATAGAAAAACTTATCAAATGGATCCTGCAAACGGTAATGAAGCTATTCGGGAAATTTTAGAAGATATTTCTGAAGGTGCTGATATGGTTATGGTAAAACCAGCTCTTGCTTATCTTGATGTATTAAAAGAAGCTAGTCAAATAACTAGATTACCATTAGTTACCTATAATGTAAGTGGTGAATATGCCATGGTAAAAGCTGCTGCTAAACTTGGTTATATTGATGAAAAGAAGATCGTTCTTGAGAATATGATAGCAATGAAAAGAGCGGGTGCTAAATTGATTATCACCTACCATGCTTTAGATGTAGCAAAATGGTTACTAGAATAAGTACTATTAAAACATATTTTTACATGAGAATTTTATGAATTTACCTGAAAAAAAATCACAAGCATTATTTGAATTATCAAAAAAACGTCTGCCAGGAGGGGTTAATAGTCCTGTTAGAGCTTTTAAGTCTGTTAATAGAAATCCCCGATTTATAAAAAAAGCTTTGAGAGATATTGTTATTGATGTTGATGGAAATTCATATATTGATTATGTAAATTCGTGGGGACCAAATATTTTAGGGCATGCATATCCTGAGGTTATTGAAGCTGTTAAAGAAGCTTGTTCTAATGGTTTGACCTTTGGAGCTCCTACGGAAAAAGAATATGAATTAGCAGAGTTGGTTCATTCTGTAAATCCTGTTATGGAAATGATGCGACTTGTTTGTTCTGGTACGGAAGCTACAATGAGTGCAATTAGACTAGCCAGAGGTTATACTGGTAGAGATTTAATTATAAAATTTAGAGGTTGTTATCATGGACATGCTGATGGACTACTAGTAGAAGCAGGTTCAGGCGCATTAACTACGTCAGTTCCCAACAGTGCTGGTGTTCCCAAAGAATATACAGAATGTACTTTAGTTGCTGAATACAATAATTTATTAGAAGTTGAAGCGTTGTTTTCTGAATATGAAAATAAGATAGCAGGGGTAATTGTTGAACCTGTTGCTGCAAATATGGGGGTTGTTTTACCAAATAATGATTTTTTGACAGGTTTACGCAATATAACTAGAAAAAATGGCGCCTTACTAATTTTTGATGAAGTTATTACTGGTTTTAGATTGTCTTTAGGTGGTGCTTCCGAATATTTTGGAGTTGTACCAGACTTAATAACCTATGGGAAGATAATTGGCGGTGGAATGCCTGTAGGTGCATACGGTGGTTCTAAAGAAATTATGTCAAAAGTTTCTCCTGTTGGAAATGTTTATCAAGCTGGAACATTAGCTGGAAATCCTATAGCAACAACTGCAGGAATTACAACTATAAAAATATTAAAGAACAATCCACTTATTTATAAAAAAATAGCCGATGATGCGAAGTTGTTAGCTGATGCGTATATAGAGTCAATGGGGAATATTGTAAAAGTAAACAGAATAGGATCTTTATTATGTCCATTTTTTACAACAAAAGAAGTAATTAATTATCAAACTGCTCAAAAGTCTGATACTAAAAAGTTTACAAAATATTTTAATTATATGTTGGATTCAGGCATATATATAGCACCTTCGCAATTTGAAGCAATGTTTGTGTCAAACGCCTTAACAAAAGAACATTTGGAATACACAATAGATACTATAAAAGACATTAGCTCTAGAATCTAGATTTTAATAGCTAAATGTAACTTTAGAACAAATTTTTTTGTGTTTAATCTGTTGATTTTGATTATTTTATTTATTTTTATAGTGATGTAATACTCATTATTTGCCTTGAATAATAACTGTATGATTAGGATTTTGTATAATAAATCATAATAGTTAGTTAAAGGTATGCTAATTAGAAATTAAGGTTTACTTTAAAAATTTAAGTGGAAAAAATTAGAATTTTTAGCTAAC
>JBJFGR010000024.1:0-21294 GCA_051892875.1 Succinivibrionaceae bacterium | reverse complement strand
CTACACACAATCTTTCAAAGAATAATTGTCAAATTTTAAGTGCGAAATGTATGATTAAATAGTGTAAAATTCTCTATTTTTACCCATAACAATGCATGAAGAGCCTTATTTTTGATACTTTTTAATAATTTGGATAATTGTAAATTTTGGAATTTTCGTTAATAAAAAAGAGAGAAAGAAAAGAAGGTCGTGCTGAAGCTGAGATGGAGATTAAAATAGGACTTGCTATTAATCTTTATCAAAAAGGTCACATTTATGAGAGTGTATTACACTCTAACATTATCATATATTCTTAAATCTTATCTAAATATACAAATGAAAGCTCTTTTGATATTTCCTTTTTATCAAAAATTTTGTAACCTAACTTAGTGTACAATCTTATATTATCCGTACTCTTTGTACTTGTAAAAAGTTCATATCTTTTATTAGGATACATTTTTTCAACTTCTTGCAACAATAAACTACCTACTCCTCTTTTTCTAAAATTTGGATGAACCATTAACTTGCCTATATAGATAGTATTATCTTTTTCTTTCATTCTAACAGAACCTATTATTATACCTTTATCTCTAGCAATAAGAATAGTTCCTTTCATAAATTCTTCTTCTAATTCTTCTAATGTTTGTTTTAACGGAGGTATATCTTTTGTACCAAACAACAACGCTTCTGTTTGAAATGCTAAATACTGTAATTTTAAAATTTCTTCTAATTCTTTTTTAGTTGCTCTTTGAATATTCATATATATTCTCTATTCAATTATTCAATGTTCATACACAAAATGTGATTATTTATTTCATAATTTGAATTTTACTTAATTTAACTACCTAATAACACCATTACCTAAACCATCAGTTAGCACCCAACAACCTTTCTCAACTAAAAAATATAGAGTATTTGAATATTCTGGTATTCCAACAACAATAGGATTATCAACACTACCAGAAGGACTTGATCTGTCACAAATAAATTTTCCATTACGATAATGTTTAGCATTAGATGCTTTTTCCATCTCTTTTACAAGCTCAGGAGTTAATCCAAATTTTGCTAATTTTTCTTCATGGGTTTCTTTCTTTGGTTGTCTTTCACTATACATTTTCGCAAGTTCACGAAATCTATCTGAGTCAACATTACCTTTAGAAATAAGATCAGACATTTCTTGTATAATAGTTCTATAAGTTGGATCTGATAAATTGTTTGTTTCTACTGTAGGTTTGCATATGTGTGATACAGATCTTTGCGACATTAAATTCTTTTTTCGTTTTTTTAAAACAAAAATATAAACAATAGCAACAATTAAAAATAGAGAAATGTAGTAGAGCATATTTTCACCTATAAATCTCTTTTATTCAGAACAATATTAAATATCATTTATAATTTAGACAAAAAAAAGATTCTATTTTGAAATGTAATAAACCCAAAGCATAAAAAACTCTAACAACTATATTAACACAAATCAACTTTTAAAAGAACCTTTATATAACTTTCTCAAATTATCCTTTTTACAAAGGTGTCCATTATATCTACACCAAAACCACCAATTAACTGTAGCAATTGGTAATTGTTAATTTAAAATATTTTTATTAATGAACTTTTGGTAAATACCAGTCCAATAGAAAAAAACAAATTGCAGCGTTTATTGGTAAGTTACAACTTACTTTACAACTCACCATCTTTACACTCCTATATCATAATAATAAAAAAGGTCAAATATTAAAAATATTTGACCCTTTCCTTTATATTAAATTACTAATAAAAACTAGTCGTTAGTAAAACCAGATTCCATTTCATTTAATGCCTGTGAAATACTCTGTTCAGCTTGTTCACTGCTTGAAATTTGTTTTTCAGCAGCAACCTTAGCCGCAGCTAAACGACGTTTAGCATGATAACTATAACCAGTACCTGCTGGAATTAAACGACCAACGATTACATTTTCTTTTAGACCACGTAATTCATCAACCTTACCAGCTACTGCAGCTTCAGTTAACACACGAGTTGTTTCTTGGAATGAAGCGGCTGATATAAATGATTCGTTATTTAAAGAAGCCTTTGTAATACCCATTAAGATATGACGATACTTAACAGGTTTCTTACCAACTTTTATTAACTCTTCATTTTCAATCTTAACACGAGATACTTCTGCCTGTTCTCCAACTAAGAAGTTTTCTGAATCACCAGCATCTAAAATTTCACACTTACGTAACATTTGACGTGCAATCATTTCAATATGCTTATCGTTAATTTTTACACCTTGTAAACGATAAACAGCTTGAACTTCTGAAACAATATAATTTGCTACAGCAGGAATACCACGCAAACGTAAAATGTCGTGAGGAGATTCTGGACCATCTGCAATCTGTTCACCACGAAGAACTTCATCACCTTCTAAAACATTAATATCACGACTTACAGGAACTTGGAATTCAATTGGTTCCAATGGATTGCCATCTTCATCCTTTTCACCTGGTTTTGGAGTGATAATAATCTTTCTTCTTACACGACTTTCCTTACCGAATGAAATTGTACCTGATTCTTCTGCAAGAATTGCTGGTTCTTTAGGTGAACGAGCTTCAAATAAGTCAGCAACACGTGGAAGACCACCTGTGATATCCTTGTTACCAGATGCCTTTTGAGGTATCTTTGAAATGATATCACCAACGTTAATTTCTTGACCTTCTTCTACAGATAATAATGACTTACCAGGTAACATATATGATACTGGTTTACCCTTACTATCTAGAACAGCTTCACCATTTTCATCAACGATGCAGATTGTAGGACGCATTTCAACAATTTCTTTATAACGTGAATAAGCATTTGAATAGTGCTTATAGTTATTTTCTTGATTTTCGTATTCGCTTCTCTTATGCTTCCATTCTTTAAATTTAGCATCGTAATCAGGATCATCAACTTCTGGCATAGGTTCAGTAAATGGAGCAGGCTTACCAGGGTTAATAGGAGCTGTAGCACGGTTTTGACTATCTCTAACTTCTAAAATTGTTAAAGATGATGCTTCTTCTTCCTTCTTATCAACTGTTAAACCTAATTCTATATCAACAAATTTTACAAAACCATGGTATTCAGAAATTGTTAAACGATTATGAGGATCCCATTCAGCAACTTCAGTACCTGTTGCTACCTTTTCACCATTTTTAACCTTTAACTTACTACCATAAGGTAATTTGTGTGATTCAAACTTAGGATCATCTACATAAACGTGAGCAGAACGAGAAACAACGATTAAATTACCATTAGGATCTTCTACTGTGCGAGCATCTACAAAAACTTTACCAGCACGTTTTACTTTGATTGTATTTTCTACTGCAGATGTAGAAGCCGCACCACCAATATGGAATGTACGCATTGTTAACTGTGTACCAGGTTCACCAATTGACTGGGCAGCCATAACACCAACTGCTTCACCCTTGTTAACCAAGTGACCACGTGCTAAATCACGACCATAACACTTAGCACAAATACCAAACTTAGTATCACATGTAATCGCTGAACGAACCTTAATTCTATCAATACCCTTTGAATCTAATAAATCACATAAATCTTCGTTCAATAAAGTATTTCTTGGAATTAACACTTCATTCTTTGTACCAGGCTTAATAACATCTTCTGCAAGAACACGACCTAAAGCACGGTCTCTTAAAGATTCAACAACTTTACTTGCTGAAACTAGAGATGAAATTTCTAAACCTTCAGTAGTACCACAATCATCTTCAGTAATCACCAAATCTTGAGCTACGTCTACTAAACGACGAGTCAAATAACCAGAGTTCGCTGTCTTCAACGCTGTATCAGACAAACCCTTACGAGCTCCGTGTGTTGAAATAAAGTACTGCAATACGTTCAAACCTTCACGGAAGTTTGCCTGAATAGGTGTTTCAATGATGTCACCATTTGGTTTTGCCATCAAACCACGCATACCTGCCAACTGAGAAATCTGCTTTTCAGAACCACGAGCACCTGAATCAGCCATCATATAAATATTATTAAATGAAGCCATTGATTCTTCTTCACCTAAAATATTAATAGCTTTTTCAGTCTTTAAGTTGTTCATCATTTCCTTAGTTAACGCATCATTTGTACGAGACCAAGCATCGATTACTTTCTGATATCTTTCCCCACTTGTTATTTCCCCGTTATCAAACTGGCTTTGAATTTGAGAAATAAACTGTTCAGTTTCAGCAACGATAGTCTTCTTAGTTACTGGTACTAAAATATCATCAGTACAAATTGAAGCACCAGATAACGCAGCAAACTTAAACCCTGTATACATGATCTTATCGGCGAACATTACTGTATCTTTTAGACCTAAAATACGGTAACATTGATTCAATAAGTTTGCGATCTTCTTCTTTCCAAGTGGTTCATTAGATACATACTTAAACCATGTCTCAGGATGAGCTGCCAAACTTGCTTGCTGTTCTTCAGTTAACTTCATTGGAGGGTCAATTAAGTCATAACTTAACCCCTTAGGTAAAATTAAAAGCGAAAGTATAGCACGACCAACTGTGGTATTTCTTAAAGTAACATTTTCTTCATAAGAACCATCAGCTAACTTTTCATATGAAGTTATACGACACTTCACACGAGCATGCAAGTCTACCAAACCTGTGCGATACAATCTTTCAGCTTCTTGAGCATTAGCAAAGATCATACCTTCACCCTTAGCACCTACCTTCATACGTGTCATATAGTAAAGACCTAACACCACGTCCTGAGATGGTACAACTATTGGGTCACCAGAAGCTGGAGACAACAAGTTATTTGTAGACAACATTAATGCACGAGCTTCTAACTGAGCTTCTAATGTCAATGGTAAATGCACAGCCATCTGGTCACCATCGAAGTCAGCATTAAAGCCTGTACATACCAACGGATGTAAACGAATTGCCTTACCTTCAATCAAAACTGGTTCGAACGCCTGAATACCAAGTCTATGCAGTGTAGGAGCACGGTTTAACATTACTGGATGCTCACGAACTACTTCATCTAATACGTCCCAAACTTGGCTATCTTCACGTTCTACCATACGCTTTGCAGCTTTAATAGTAGTTGCTAAACCCTTTTTTTCTAATCTACCATAGATAAATGGTTTGTATAATTCAAGAGCCATCTTCTTAGGAAGACCACACTGATGCATACGTAAGAAAGGTCCTACAGTAATTACAGAACGACCAGAGTAGTCAACACGCTTACCAAGTAAGTTTTGACGGAAACGACCTGCCTTACCTTTAATCATGTCCGCTAAAGACTTTAAAGCACGCTTATTAGAACCTGTAACAGCTCTACCACGACGACCATTATCCATTAATGCGTCCACGGATTCTTGCAACATTCTCTTTTCATTTCGAACAATAATATCAGGTGCAGATAAATCTAATAATCTCTTTAAACGATTATTACGATTAATTACACGACGATACAATTCGTTTAAATCAGAAGTCGCAAAACGTCCCCCTTCTAACGGAACTAAAGGACGCAAATCAGGAGGAAGAACAGGTAATACTGTCAAAATCATCCATTCAGGCTTATTATGAGATGATAAAAAGTCTTTAACGATGTTTAAACGTTTATTCAAGTTCTTTCTAGAGCTTTCAGAAGTTGTAAAAGATAACTCTTCACGAATATCTTGTTCTAATTTAGCTAAATCAACATTCTTCAAAAGATCTAATAGAGCTTCAGCTCCCATCTTAGCTTCAAATTCATCAAAGTACTCATTGATGTAATTGTAATACTCTTCATCAGAAAGAATCTGACCTACTTCTAAATCTGTATCACCAGCGTCGGTAACTACATATTTTTCAAAATAAAGCACGCTTTCAATATCACGAAGCTTCATGTCTAGGATTAAACCTATACGAGAAGGTAAAGACTTTAAGAACCAAATATGAGCAACTGGTGCTGCTAATTCGATATGCCCCATACGTTCACGACGTACTTTTGCTTGAGTTACTTCAACACCACACTTGTCACAGATAGTACCACGGTGCTTTAATCTTTTGTACTTACCACATAGACATTCATAATCTTTTGTAGGTCCGAAAATCTTTGCACAGAATAAACCATCTCTTTCAGGTTTAAAAGTTCTGTAGTTGATTGTTTCAGGCTTCTTTACTTCACCATAAGACCATGAGCGGATCTTTTCAGGAGAAGCTAAACTGATTCTGATAGCATCAAATTCTACATCTTCTTCTTGCTGTTTATTAGCAGCTGATCTATTAAAATCTGAGAACTTGCGGCTGATCTTTGATTGTTCGCTGTCAAGACTAGAATTAAACATACTTAGACCATCCATAATTTTGTTCTGGTTTTCGTTATTATTCACAAAAAACTCCTCAAAAGTTCCCTTTAAAAGGGAACTCAAAAAAGACTTTGAAAAGTATTATTTATCTGATGATAAATCGTTTCTATTTTCAAGGTCAATATCAATACCAAGAGAACGGATTTCCTTTAACAATACATTAAAGGATTCAGGGATGCTAGCATCCATTGTATAATCACCATTCACAATATTCTTATACATCTTGGTACGACCAGCTACGTCGTCTGACTTAACAGTTAGCATTTCACGTAGAGTATATGCAGCACCATAAGCTTCTAATGCCCATACTTCCATTTCCCCGAAACGCTGACCACCAAACTGAGCTTTACCACCTAATGGCTGCTGAGTTACTAATGAGTAAGAACCAGTAGAACGAGCATGCATCTTATCGTCAACCAAATGGTTCAACTTAAGCATATACATGATACCTACTGTAACCTTACGTTCAAATGGTAAACCAGTACGACCATCATATAAAGTAATTTGACCTGATTCTGGAAGATCTGCTAAACGCAATAATTCCTTAATATACTTTTCTTCAGCACCATCAAACACTGGTGTTGCAACAGGCAAGCCTGAACGTAAGTTTTCTGCTAAAGTATTAACTTCATCATCAGTTAATTCAGCAATATTTACGCCTTGAGCATTACCGCCTATGTCATATACACGTTGCAAGAATTCACGTTTTTCAGCAAGACTTCTTTGTTCTTTGATCATCTGATCAATCTTATCGCCTATACCTTTAGCTGCCATACCTAAATGAACTTCAAGCACCTGACCGATGTTCATACGAGAAGGCACACCTAACGGATTTAATACGATATCAACTGGGTGACCATTTTCGTCATATGGCATATCTTCAATTGGGCAAATCTTTGAAATAACCCCCTTGTTACCATGACGACCAGCCATCTTATCACCAGGTTGAATGTGACGTTTAACAGCTAAGTAAACCTTAACATTCTTTGTCACACCTGGTGCTAAATCATCAGCTTTCTTAATCTTGATCTTAATCTTTTCAAACTTAGCTTCATAGGTGCGTTTCAATTCAACAATCTTAGTTTGCATTTCTTCTAATTGACGTTGAATCTTTTCATCCTTAAGTTTCTGCTTGAATATTTCTTCATCTTCTAAATCATCAGCATTTTCAAAACCATTCTTACTTAATAAGTAACGAGCGTTTCTATAAATACCAGAAGTTAAGAAATTCAATTCTTCAGATAAGTCTTTCTTAGCCTTTTCGATCTGAGTTGCTTCGATTTGTTTTGCTCTTTCGTCTTTTTCAGTTGCATCGCGAGTAAATACTTGAACATCAACAACTGTCGCAAAAGTACCAGCAGGAACACGTAAAGAAGTATCTTTTACTTCAGAAGCCTTTTCACCAAAAATTGCACGTAACAATTTTTCTTCAGGTGATAATTGAGTTTCACCCTTTGGTGTTACCTTACCAACTAGGATATCACCACCTTTAACTTCTGCACCTACGTAAACAATACCTGCTTTATCTAACTTAGATAAAGCAGCTTCACCTACATTAGGAATATCTGCTGTAATTTCTTCAGGTCCTAATTTAGTATCACGAGCAACGCAAGAATACTCTTGAATATGAATAGTTGTTAAACGGTCTTCGTTTGCAACTCTTTCAGAAACTAAAATAGAGTCTTCGAAGTTATAACCATTCCAAGGCATAAATGCTACACGTAAGTTTTGACCTAAAGCTAATTCACCCATATCAGTAGATGAACCATCTGCGATTACGTCACCAACTTTAACAATTTCATGTAATGAAACACATGGTCTCTTATTTAAACATGTATTTTGGTTTGAACGTGTATACTTTGACAAATTATAAATGTCGATACCTGGATCACCTGGTTCTATTTCTTCAAGATTAACCTTAACAATGATTCTAGCACCATCAACGTAAATAACTTCACCACCATGTTTAGCAATCGTGGTAACACCAGAGTCAACAGCAACAGCTCTTTCCATACCTGTACCAACGAATGGTTTTTCAGATACAACTGTTGGAACAGCCTGACGTTGCATGTTACAACCCATCAATGCACGGTTAGCGTCATCATGTTCAAGGAATGGAATCAATGAAGCAGATACTGAAATAATCTGTTGTGGAGATACGTCCATATATTTGATATCTGCCGCTCTCTTATAAGTAGATTCACCCTGGAAACGACAAGGAATTGTATCTTCGATAAAACGACCATTTTCATCAACTGGTGCGTTAGCCTGAGCAATAACGAATGCTCCTTCATCAACAGCTGATAAATAATCAAAATCATCAGTTACAACACCATCAACTACTCGACGATATGGAGTTTCTAAGAAACCATATTCATTACAACGAGAAAATACAGCTAAAGAGTTAATCAAACCGATATTTGGACCTTCTGGAGTTTCAATCGGACATAAACGACCATAATGTGTTGGGTGTACGTCACGCACTTCAAAGCCAGCACGTTCACGAGTCAAACCACCAGGACCTAAAGCACTGATACGACGTTTGTGTGAAATTTCAGATAATGGATTATTCTGGTCCATGAATTGAGACAACTGGCTAGAGCTGAAGAACTCTTTAATAGCAGCACTAATTGGTTTAGCGTTAATTAAATCTTCAGGCATTAAAGTATCTAATTCACCTTTGTTGAAACGTTCTTTAACTGATTTTTCAACTCTTAACAAACCAATACGGAAATGATTAGCTGTCTGTTCACCTACACTACGAATACGACGATTACCTAAGTGATCGATATCATCAACATTTGCTAAACCGTTACGAATCTTAATCAAGTAACGAATTACCTTAATTATGTCCTTGTAATCAAGAACTAAATTTTGTTCAGGGAATTCATATGAATGTGAAGGTTTAGTATCACAATCGATAGTTCCTGAGAAATCTTCAACTTGCTGATCTATATTCACATCACTTAATTTTATAATAAAAGCTTCTACTGGTTCAGCACCATTAATAGAAATTTTATGCAATAGTCTATCTTTAGTTTCAGTCTTTGTTTCATCTGCTGGTAAAGCAATTGTATCTAAGCTTTCTAAGAACTTATAGTAACCACGCTTTGGCACACATGAAGGAATTAATGCTGATAATGGGAATGCATCTTTACCCATGTTACTTACAGTCTTTAAGAAAGTCGGGAATATACAGTAAACCAACCCATCCTTAACAAATACTGAAGAATCTTCTGCATTTATGCTTTGAGATAATATTAATGATTTAACACCGCCAGTTACAGTCTGATTTTCTTTAAAGTGTTCATTGAACTTCATACGACCAACATCAGACATGTCGTATCTATCACTGTTAAAGAATAGATTATTCACGTAATCAGTAGCAACTTCTTTTTCTAATCTATCCCCTGGGCGCATCATGCTATAAATAGAGAAAATAGCATCATCTTGAGTCTTTGTACTATCGATAGCAATAGTATTTGAAATAAATGGGCCACAGTCAATATTTGATGTATAAATTACTTCAAACTTTTTGATACCATTTGATGTTAATTTTTCTAAACTTTCTAATGTTGCTTGAGTATTACATTCTACTAAACGATTACCTTCTTTATCAAAATAATCTTTCGCAAAAATCTTATCTACAACGATTTCAGGAGGAACTTCAATTGCAGAAACTTTTACACCTTTAGATATTTCAATAAAATTCTTTAATTCAGCTTTCTGTAATTTTGATATATGACGCTTAGTAATTTTCTTACCCTTTTCAGCTATAACGTCATCACCAACTTTTAAATCAAATGATAATACCTGACCATTTAGACGTTCTGGAATTAATTCCATTAACAACTTACCTTTCTTTACTTCAAAGAAAGTAGTATCAAAGAATAAATCCAACATCTTTTCATTATCAAAGCCATATGCTCTTAATAATTGAGTTGCTGGTAATTTACGCTTACGGTCAATACGAACATATAAGTTGTCTTTATGGTCAAATTCAAAATCCAACCATGAACCACGAGCTGGAATAACACGAGCACTGTATAAAGTATGACCTGCGTAAGTTTTACCTTTATCGCTGTCAAAGAATACACCTGGAGAACGATGTAACTGAGATACAACCACACGTTCTGTACCATTAATGATAAATGTACCATTATCAGTCATTAATGGAATTTCACCCATGTACACCTTATCTTCTTTAACATTTATAACCTTTTTTGAATCCTTTTCAAATTGGGTATATGTTAAAGTTACACGCAATGGAGCTTGATATGAAATACCACGAATCAAACATTCCTTTACATCGAATTCAGGTTCGCTTAATTCAAAAGACTTATAATCAAGGCAAGCTAAGCCATTTTGGCTATAAATAGGAAATACACTAGATAGAGCATTAGACAATCCACACTCACCATTTGCATCAGGTGTTATAAACTGTGCATATGAATCAACTTGTGTTGAAATTAAGTATGGTATGTCAATGAACTGAGTCATTCGTCCAAAATCTTTACGAATGCGCTTTTTCTCAGTATTTGATATCTTCATTGAACAGGTTACTCCTTGGTACCAACATAGATAAAAGAGAACAAAACTCTCAAAATTATAAAACTTTGGGGTTGTTTAAACATAACAAACCACTCATAAATTTGTAATTATAACATAAAAATCACATTTTTATGATTTTTATTTAATTTTTAATAAAAATTTAGAAAAATTTTGTGAAAAATATCACAAATTAAATATTTTAATTCATAATTTTTGGGGTATTGGTCGATATTTTTCCAAATCTGTGAGAATCTCACCTCTCCACCCCTTTTCTAAAAACGCAGGCTCTCTTATATTAAATTCATTTTTGTAAATAGAATTATACATAAATTCAGCTATGTAACGTTTGCTTGCTATTAAATCTTCTGAAATTTCTAACTTTTTAGCAACCCGTTCTAAATAATGACTTAAATTCTTAATAAGCTCTTTTAAACGACCTATATGTAGAATAGAATCAAAAGTTCTTATTACTGGTATATTTATATTATTAATAGCATTGATTGCAATTTGAGAGATTTCATAACCATATTCTTTGGCTATTGAATAATGAACTCCATTACTTATATATAATTTAGGATTGGTTATCTGCATAGTATCTACTAAATTCACCAAAACTTGATTCTTCATAAATCTAGATAAAGCCATATTATTCTTTTTACATAACTCATATCTATATCTAGTAATTTCTTTTAAAATACGTAGTTTGTTTTCTGAAAATCTTCCAGTCTTTGGTAGTTTTACATGTAACGCATCCATATTTACGTCATAATTATAATAATTACCGCATTCTTGCATTTCTCTTTGAAATAACTCGTAAACAAAAGCTTTTTTTGAAAATTCTATAGACAGAACGCTATGTAATTTTTCTAAATAAGCAACATCAAATGCAGCATATTCTATCTGTGCCTCCGAAAATGGTCTTGCTAACCAATCTGTAAGCGTTTCTTTTTTTTCTAAACTTATCCCTAAGTAATCTTTTAATAAAGATGATAATCCTAATGTCATACCTTTATTTAAAAAAGCTGCTGCTATCTGGGAATCATATAAATTTGAACACATAAATTTGGATAATTTATATTTTCTAGCATATGATGATATTATTGAAGCATCTTCATAATGAGCATGAAACATGACTATGGCATCTGTATAAACTAACGATTTTATTAGTTTATAAAAATTTGTTACTTTTAAAGGATCTATTAAAAAAATTTCACCCTGAGTACAAATTTGAAATAACCCCAACATAGGTTCAAAAGATTTCTGTCTATTAAATTCTGTATCAACACTTAAAAAATTACTAGATTTTATAAATGTAAGCAGTGATTCTAATAAGCTATCTTTATCAATTATATTTATTGCCATTCTACACCTAACCTCTGTTATTATTAGAATAGCATAAATCTTTTAATAATTTCCAGAATATCTACAATTAAACTAACAATCTTTAGTAAATAATTTCACTTTTGGAGCTTTTGCGTCATTTTTACTGTGATAATAAATTAAAAAGCATTCTGATTCACCTGTTACAGTAACATCATCATCATCGATAGTGATTCTTGAAGGATTTGGCCCTTTTCCTTTCGGAAGCATAGCAACCCAAGCTATATTATCATCTTCAAAATTTGTATAACACCAGTCAGCCCCACTACAAAGATTAGATGTTGTACTTGTCGGTGTTTCAACCACAGGATCGTCCACAGATCTCAATATTCCTTTACTTGAAGCTATAGGATATCCATAATGAACATATACTTTTTCACTATCTACACAACTTGTTCCTAAGGAACACACAAATTTATTATCACTTATCTTAAACTTTTCAACCCCCATTACTATAGATTTAGAATATATCATAGTCATTGCACTCTTTATCGCAGCCTCTAAACCATGCAGGGAACTAGCTCTAGCATCAGATTGCAAATCCATAAACTTTGGAATAGCTGTTGCTGATAAAATTCCTAATATAACTATAACAACCACTAATTCTATTAAGGAAAAACCTTTATTTTTAATCATCTACAATTACCCCTCTTTTTTATTATTCTTTTAATCCTAATTTCTCTAATTCACGTTTGCGTAATTCCTTACGCATAACTTTACCTACATTAGTTTTAGGCATTTTATCAATAAATTCTATATACTTAGGTACTTTATATGCTGTTAAATGCTTTTTACATAATGTTTTTACCATATCTTCTGTTAAAGATTTATTTTTTCTTACTATAAATACTTTTACGCATTCTCCACTATGCTTACTTGGAACTCCTATTGCAGCAACTTCTAATACATTAGGATGTAAAGTTATTGCATCTTCAATTTCAGAGGGATAAACATTGAATCCAGAAACTAGAATCATATCTTTCTTACGATCTACTAACTTTATAAACCCTTCGTTATTAGCCCAACAAGCGATATCTCCAGTTCTTAAATACTCACCGTCAAAGGCTTTTTGAGTTGCAACGTCGCAACCGTAATAACCTTTCATAACCTGCGGTCCTTTTACCAATAATTCTCCAGGCACATTAATGTCCGTAATAATATTACCTTGATCATCTTTTAATATTACATCCGTCGAAGGCACAGGTATCCCAATTGTTCCTGTATATTCTGTTATATTATTAGGACAAACAGCAACTAATGGAGAGCATTCTGTTAAACCATATCCTTCTAAAATATGTAATCCAGTATTAGCAAACCATCTAAGCTCAACACCTTTTTGTACTGATGTGCCACCACCGATAACCAAACGCAAATCAGGAAAAATCATATTACAAAATTCATTATTATTTATAAGAGCATTAAATAATGTATTAACACCTGTAATAATTGTTGGGCTGTATAAAGATAATTCCTTAACAAAGGCTTTTACATTACGAGGGTCTGCTATTAGTAATGAAGTCGCTCCAATTCTAAACCCCAACAAACAATTTATTGATAAAGCAAATACATGGTATAAAGGAATTGCTGTAACCATAAATTCCTTACCTTCATGTAATACTTGACCATACATTCCAAGTGCTTGCTCGGTATTAGCCAACAAATTTCCATGGGTTAAAATAGCCCCCTTAGCTGCCCCTGTTGTACCACCTGTATACTGTAAAAAAGCAATATTATCTCGGTGAATTAAAGGACGCGTATATGGAAAACTTTCTCCAATTAATAAAGCACTTTTATATGAGATAGCACCTTCAATATGGTATCTTGGCACAATTCTTTTTAAATATTTAACAATAAAGTTAACTACAGCCCCCTTTACAGAACCACACTCATCTCCAATTGAAGTAACAACAACATGCTCAAGACATTTTGCTTCTTGCATTGCTTTTTGCAAGGTTATAGCAAAATTAGAAATAACTACAATTGCTTTTGCTTTTGAGTCATTTAATTGATGAGACAACTCAGTAGGAGTATACATTGGATTTACATTAACAATAGTACATCCCGCTAACAAAGCCCCAAAAAGAACTATTGGATACTGAATAACATTAGGCATCATCAAAGCAATTTTGTCACCAGGTTTCATTTTTAGCTGATTTTGTAAAAAAGCAGCGAAACATCTTGCTTTAAAATCCACTTCTTTATAAGTAATACGTGTTCCCATGCTTATATACGCATCTTTTTCTGCAAATTTTTCACATGAAAACTCATACATATCTAATAATGAGTTAAATAAATTGGTATCTACAGTTGGAGAAACACCATTAGGGTATGATTTTAACCATGGTTTAAACTCTGTAGCCATATATATACCTTTTTCTGATTTATTACTTTCTTGCTATACAGAGTTATATTAGTATCAATAAACTTTTTTCTCAAAAATATAAAGAAGTTTTATTTAAAAGAATTGCGTATTATCACAGATAAATAATTAAAACAAATCTATTCGCATTTAACACGAGCTTGTGAACTCAATTTTTTCCACGCATTCATAACTAGATTTACATAACGATCGTGAATACTTTGATTTACTGAATAATGGTAATGATAATTACCTACACCTAACCAAATATCTCCATTAGCCTTTTCTATTTCTCTACGCATCAAATATCCCATTGCCCAAATATTTCTGCAGGGATTATTTTTCATATCTGATTTATCCAAATCAAATTTCTCAATTTCTGGAATTCTAACATCATTTATCTGAGCAGGACCACAATCTTCTGTTCCATTACGATTTCGCATGCATTTTCCATTAACATCACCACGTTCCACATAAATAATTGAAAATAACAATTCCTCTGGTAGTTCGAACTGATTTGCAGTCCATTGAACACAGTGACTATATGGTTTATATTTTGCCATCACTCCTGTATATGCCACATCTCTCCAATGAACATTTTTACAGTTATTAGATGCAGATGTTGATACAAATGTTGATGTTGACATAGCTTTAGATGTAGAAATTCTATTATCAATTACTTCAGCGTTTGAGCTAGACAATGTAATATAAATTAAAAAAGAAATTCTAAAAACGCCAATTAACTTACGATTCATTTAAAACCTTATTTTTTTACTTTTTTACTTAATTGCTCTTCAGCACTAAGCACGCCATTTAGCAAAGAGTCAGCAACTGCATTAACTTCTTCTTTACTGAAAGATGTATATGTGCTTATATTAGAGTTTTGAATACTAGATGCTTGCGAACCAGCAAACTCTCCTAACAATTCATTTGTATTAATTGATTCTTTTTTTTCGGTTTGTTCATTAATTTCCGTTGATTTTTTACTTGCAATCTCTCTAAACGTAGTTCTTGATTTTGCAGTTTTTTTAATATTTGTTAAACCTTTAACTTCATTGCTAGTATTTTTTGGAGATTTACCAGCTACCTTAATATTATTTTTATAAACAATACTTTTTTCTGAGCCCTGATTTGATAATATAAACATTAAAGGTTCTGTTTTATTTCCTAAATATATTTTTAATTTTGACAATGAAACTTTATTAACTTTTGTATAAAGTCTTATAGTGGCATCATCTAACAACTCATATAAAAATAACTGATTTGAATTGTCAACTTTAGTTATAGGCCAATCAATATCCATAGCATCGGTTATTTTAAAAACAAGATCTGTATTCTTGTTTAAATGAAACTGTTTGTTTTTTTCATAAACAATTTCATTTTCCACAATTTCTTTATTTACTTTTGGTTGATTTATAACTTGTTGCTTATATTCAAAATTGCTTTTATTACTATCTTTAGTATCTAAAACAAGATTACCATTATTATCTTTCTTATATATTTTAATTTTTGGTTCTTCTTTTAAAACAACAACACCTTGCTCTAACATTTGTTGTTTTGTTTTAAATGAGGTTAAAGTTTCTCCTAATTCAGGTGGAGGTAAAGGAGCGCTTTCATCAGCGTATAAATTTGAATATAAGAAATAACATAAAATAAATAAAACAATTTTCTTTCTGCTAAATACCATAAACACACCTAATTAATATCTTTTATTTTTATATTAGATATATGTCTTATATTATGTTTTGTTGTACTATAAGCTAATCTAAATATATAAGGTTTTTTATGATTTTTTATTACAACTTTTATTAAAGATGCTGAATTATATCCAGTTGGACGAACAATAACCCTATTACCTTTAACAATACTCACAAAACCACTATTCGAAACTTTCGCATTAGCAACAATTAAAGGTGAACTATTTTCATTTACCTCAAAAACAATAATTGATTCACCTCCCGTATATACAGGAACCAACAGATTAGGAACATATAAACGTCTATCAGAAGTTTCTTTCATTGCTACTTGAACATCTGCTTTAGACTTTCTTGTAAAACTATTTTTTCCTAATTTTCGATTATCTATAAGATTCTTGTCTTTAGTAGGAGATGCAACCGTACCAATATTATTAGATTCTAAAATTTGTTGTTTAGTCTTAAAATTAGTCAAATTTTCACCTAATTCAGGTGGAGGTAATGGAGCTACATAATCATCAGCATAAACATTGTCATTAATAACAAAAAAAACAACTAAAACAAATAAAAACATAACACCAATAGGCATTACAAACCTCAACAAATTCAATAATGACCTGAGCATATTAATAAAAAAGAAATAAAAATAAAAATACAAGTAAAGAGCTATTACACATCATATTACATTATAAATATAATATATAATACTTTTAATCGTATGTACATCACATTTTTTTTTAAAGAACTCTATTCAAGGAATGTTATATGTTAAAATAACCTAGCTTTTGATATATAAGAATTTATTACAATTTTGAGGATAAAATGTTAATTAATATTGCATGTTTAGAAGGTGATCCAGATAGATTAAGTTCCGCTAAATTAGTAGCACTTCGTTCTAATTTGCAAGTAACCTCTCTCAAAGAAGTAATTAATGCAATTTCTGATTTATATAAATTTAAAGATTCGCCTCTTCCATATATTGGAAATGTTAAAGCAACTAGTGATGGATTACTAATTCCTAGCATTGGTAATTTATTCCTATGGATTGTTCTTCAAGATTCTTATAGTAATATCATTCTTGACGACTTTGGATCGGGGTCTCAAAAAAACAGAATGAGCAGTTTAGATAGTTCTTGTCGTCAAAATATGCTTTATAAAAAGAGTATTTGGGAATTTGCTAATAATTGGAGTTTGACTCATCATAAAACATCTGTTGAACGCTTAGTTTCTTATTATGTAAACTATGTTGGCAATCACCAAGAGGTTTTTGTTTATAAGAAATGGTTAAAAGCTATAGGTTCTTTCCTAATATCACCAATACACAATGATAAAAATCTTCGTTTTTATGTTGGTATTGATTTATCGTGTTTAGATAGCTCAAATTCTTTAAAAGGTGTTCTTGAAACAAGCATTGTTAAGCAACATAACCTTAATATATTGGGAAATAAAAAATTAGAAAAGGAAATAATTTTTTTTGTATCTAAATTTATGAATGATAAAAAATTATCATTAGACACAAAAATCACTAATAACACAAATGACAATGAGTACCCGATAACCAAAGTTGATAGCTTAACTAAAGATTTATTAAAAAATTACGCTAAATTCTGTAAGCTTCACAAATAATTCGTAAATCAAATATAAGACTAATAAGTAATATTTTTATTTACTCTGCTTTATGACAAGAATTTTGATAAATTAGTATCTCTTTTAATAGTTTTTGTTTGTTATCCTTAGCTTCATAACGATAAACTAATTTCTCAACCCTAGGCAATATCCATTTTTCATAAGCTGTAATTGCACAAGTACGAGACACACGATTTTCATCAAAATTTTCTTTATTAATTATATTTTTAAAATCTTGATTACTTATTGAAAATAAAAACACTACACTACTTTTTTTATCAGATTCGTCGCCATTTTCAATTAAAACACGAGGATTTTTTTCATATTCATTAAAATTTTCAACAATACGCTTCAAAGCATATGGAGCAAATTTATTTACAAGATAATCATAACTTAAATAGCTATCCTTTTGTTGTTCATATGCGTAAATAAACTCTTCATCTAAACGTTTATTCTCAGCTACTGATATTTTTGGATCAACATTTGCTACATCTTCACCTGTACATAAATTATAAGTTAATGTATTTTCAAAAAACTCTGTATCTCCATGATAAAATTCTAAACTGATACTTGGAACTTTATGCAATATACTGTCATTTAAAGCGATCTTACAAAATAAATATAAAAATTTATTGGTCTTAGGATCTCCTTCCAAATCCATAGGCCCCTTACTGTCTGCAACACCTATTTCATATACTAAAGAAGGTTCACCATTTTCTGATTTATCTAAATGAACACCTCGTAATGTTAAATAAGAATTTAAACTCTGTGGTAATTCATAAGTATGATAGAAAAATGGTAAATACATATTCTTTAAATAATCAAAAGAATAAAAATTTTCTTTTTCATCTTTTTTTAAAGTAGCTACCGCAATCAATTGTTCTTTTGGGGTACCCATGCCTATTGGTACATCAATTGATTTTTCTTCTAATTTAATTTCAGATTCATTTATTAAAGTATCGTTATTATTTGGGTCATTACCGATTTTCAGTGCTTGCTTATCAGCATCCCTACTATCTAGATATTCACCTACAAAATCATCAGAGAAGTGCTTAGATACGAACTCTTCATCTTCATCTTCATCAGCATCTGAATCCTCATCTTCATTAACTTCCTTTTTTTCATTTCCTGATAAAATATTTTCAGATGCTTCTTCCTTTAATTCTATAATTTCTGACGCAGATATATTATCCGTTGCTTCAACATCTATTGACGGAGCTCCTTCAATAACTTCATCTGCCACAACAATATTAATGTGCATACAAAAAAAATAAAAAGCTAATATAGAATATAAAGAATTTTTAGCCATTACTATATATCCTTACAAAAATCTTGATTATATGACATATTTTTGTAAACTTTTCCCTCACTGTTTTTAATAATTGCTGTTATTTTTTGTATGCGATATAAAGGCTCTTTTTTTTCAAAAATTTTTTTACAATATTTTTTATGTAATTTTAATAAAGCTGCTTGTTCTAACTGCATTCTCGCAATTTTTGGCATTGCTTCAAAAACTTCATTTAATGTTCCATAAGCAATAACTGAGCCATCATCTTCTATATCTATCTTATTTATTGTTCCAAAAATATGTTGTACAGGTAATTTATCTTTATATTCTTTGTTATAAATATCTACTAATTCTTGTTTAGTGTAGAAATTAATTTTATTTTCCTTTCCAAAATCTTTACTTTCTGCATGCACAATATTAGAAAATAAAATACCTAAAAATAAACAAATAGTGAATCTAATTAAATTTTTCATTAAAAAACATCTAGCAAATTTGCAATTCTATAATTAAATAATTATACATCATCAATAATATTTTTCATAAAAAAGGCCGTAAAACACGACCTTTAGCATTGAACATCAGTAATTACTTATCTTTTGATGTTTCTTTTACATCATCCTTATTTAATAAATATGTAATTAAAGCATATAATTCCTGAATATTCTTCAATTCTTTTTGAATAATACGATATTTATTATTAATTACTAATGCAGGAACTCCATCGATTTGTGCATCAGACGCATGCTGATTATATTGATTTGCCATGTTCTGAATTGGGAAAGACTTATACTGATTTTCAAAAGTATCTCTCGGTACCCCCATATCAGAAACAAATTTCATAATATCTTCATGTGACTTAGGAATAATATTTTCAACAAAAATCTTTTTATCTACATACGAATAAAATTGTTCTTGAAGATTTAAAGATACTGCTGCTGCAAATGCTTTTTGAAATTCAGGACCCATTGGACCACCTAAGTATTTAACTGGATTCTGCACAAAAGAAACATCTTCTGGTAATGTTTGAGAAACCAAAGTTACAACAGGATAATATCCATGACAATGGCCACAGTAGAACGAAAAAAATTCCCTTACTTCTTTTCTTTCAGAAGGTTTTGTTGAAGTTAATACCTTATAGTGAATACCTTCTTTAAATTGTTTTATATCTATCTTTTTTGCCGCTTCTTCTAATTCTGCTGGGGTCTGAGGGGAAGATACAGTTTCTTCATTTGCAACTTTATCTTCTGCTAAAGCTACATCATAATTAAAGCAAAAAGAACACACTGCGACAACAAACAAACTTGTTAAAAATCTCATAAGGACCTCAATAAACTTTTTTATTTATAAAAACAAACTGCGTACATTATATATATTTTTTTTAATTTATATCAAGAAAAATAAAATTTTGTAAATAGAACATATTATATAAAGAATTAATTTCAAAAACTACAAACCAAAACTATCACAATTTTTTTCGTTTACACTCGCTGTATATACATGTTTTTTATTTACATAGTAAACTAGATCATAACTATCTAAAAAACGAACCATTTCATTTCTTAAATTCTTATTTTTACATATATGTTTTACTATCTCTGCTATAGATTGCTTTTTCGAAAAACTTTCACTTATATCAAAATGATTTGTAACTACACTACCAGGACCTATAGTTATCTTTCTCAAACTTACATCTGAAGAATAATACTGTGGAAACTTTATGTTTTTTATTCTTTTTGGAATAAAAAATTCTCTTAAGTAAAATTCACTATAGTGTCCATTATCATCAAATACTTCTTCTTCTGTTAACTCTGAAGCTAACACAAAAGAACTCAATAACATAAATATAGCAAATAAAATTTTAATAATCATTTTCCGTGTCTTTACAGATTGCATATTACTTATATTTTGCATAAAAAAATTTTTCTTCGTATATATGTGTGGGTAAAAAAATAAATACTCATAGAGCAAGATATTTTATCATATGGTCCTATATTTTATATTAAAAAAATACAAGGATAAAGGTAAAATACTTTAGATGGATTGAGTCTATGCAATACAAACTCAACTATATTTAGAGTTGAAT
>JBJFGR010000023.1:0-4209 GCA_051892875.1 Succinivibrionaceae bacterium | reverse complement strand
ATTATTAACAATTTGTATAATTTTATAGTTTTTTATAGATCCTAATTAGCGGTGAAAGATTACATAAAATCATCGGAGTAATTGTTCATTTTTATATATGATTTTTTTACATTAATACTTGACACTTTATACTTTACTTTTTTTGAATGTTTTTTGTAATTATTAGACATCTTCGTTTTATCACCTTTGGTGGATGACAGAAATGTCCTTATCTTTGAGTTTATCTAAGATAAATTTAAAAAGAAAAAGACCTGCTTATTTAATAGGAGCACTATCGGAAATTTTTTTTAACATTAACTTGTTGTTCTTCATAATTTAATTTTTTTACTTCTTCATAATAGGCTATAGATACTTTAATACTATTTTAATGAGAGTTTCTACACTACTTGGAAATTTAAAAAAGTATGTTCTAAAAATCTGTGGTGAGAAAGTCTAAAAACGAGAATCTCAAATTGTAGTGCACCTTACATAAAAAAAAGTTGCAATATTAAAAAAAATTGCTATAATAAATATTGAACAATATATGATGTTTTTATTCGTTTTATTGTCTCCTTATTGTTGGTTTTTTAGGGTCTTTTTAAGACCCTTTTTTTTAACAATATCATCTATAATTTCACTCTTCTTGTTTTTATATAACCATTTAAATATAAGTATTAGTAGAAAAATCCAAACTTTAAAATGTGATATAAACCTCAATTATCGCCAAATTTAAAATTAAATATTTAAAATAAGACAGATATTATATTTATTTAACAAAGTTTCATGTAAAATAAACTTCAAGTTTGATATATCTTAAAAAATATATTATTTGGTTATTGAGATATCTATTTTTAGGCATCATATGCAGTCAGCTCAAGTTACTAATAACTGTTTAGAAAATAAAAAAAATGTTATAAAAAAAACAATACAACCTGGAATTTCACAATATGTAATAACCATTTTTGTGATATCCATAATCTTAATCGCCATTTTGTTTATAAACTTTTATTCTTCTTTTAAACTTATTAATGATAATGAAAAAATCATTAGTTCTCAGGCTATATCTAAACAAGCAGAAACTGTAAATAACTTTATACTTAAAGGCCTTGATGTAATTCAAGTTTCTTCCATCACTATGAATTACCTAATGGACAAAAATTATTCAAACAAACAACTTCAAGCTTTTTTAACTCAACAATCCGAAGACTATACCAAAAAAATAAGCTCTAGCTTTACTGGAGTATATGGCTATTTTAACAATGAATATTTGGATGGCAGTAATTGGATTCCTGATGCAGATTATGTTGCAACAGAGAGACCTTGGTACATAGATGCTATTAAGGCTAAAGGAGAAACGGCAATTGTTTCACCTTACTTAGACGAAAAAACAAAAACCGTTCTTTTTTCTATATCAAAACTTTTAAATGACAATAAAAGTGTTATGGCTTTCGATATATCTTTAGATGAACTTCAAAAGTTTTCAAGTAGCATTTCTTTAAATGGTTCAGGTTATGGTTTTATAATTGATAAGAATGGAATGATTGTAGCCCACCCTAAAGACTCGGAAATTGGGAAAAATTATGCAGAATACTCAGCTGTTGAAAATCCTGACTTATCAAAAATCATGAAAAACATCATAAATGGAAATAATAAAATTATTAACCATAAAATAAAAGGCATAAATTCCATGATATTTTCCAAAAAAATATATAATAATTGGTATCTGGTTTTAATAGTGCCCTGCAGTGAAATTTACGATGATTTGTATCTAACAACTATAAAAATATCTTGTTTAAGCTTATTAATTCTTATTTTAGTTATTTATTTTTGCATAATTAACTATAATAACCGAGTTACAGCATTTAATTATATTTCTGAATTATCAACCACAAATAACATCATAGCTGAACTTATTGAAACTATAGCTCCAAAAATTCAAAAAGAAGCTAATACTATTTTTGAAAACAATGACGATATCAGTGTAAATTCTCAAAACTCAGAGATTCAAAACTGTTCCAATAATATAGAAAATGCTAATAATTCTCTATGGGAAACCTTAAATAGTATAAAAAATCAAACCTCTCAAAATAAAGAATCAAACAATCATTCAAGTGAAAAAAATAATAATGGAGTACAGTAACACAATTAAAGGAATTTTCATAAAAAGACTTAACAGGTTTATTGCTGAAGTTTATATAAATGGAAATATTGAAAACGTTCATGTAAAAAATACTGGTAGATGCCTTGAACTATTGCAAGAAAAAGCTTTGGTTTGTCTAAGTGATGAACAAAAAAACAACCCTTTAAGAAAAACTAAATACGACTTAATTTCTGTGTACAAACCAAAGATCGGGTGGATTAATATTGATAGCCAAGCACCTAATAAAATTGTACACGAGTGGTTAAAAAACAATAATAAATTTGATTTAATAAAATCAGAGTATACATACAACAAATCAAGAATTGATTTTTTAATCAAAGAAAAAAATTCAAATTACTCAAAAATTCTACTTGAAATCAAAGGTTGTACTCTTGAAATTGATGGTATTGGATACTTTCCAGATGCTCCAACAGAAAGAGGAACTAAACATTTAAAAGAACTTACATCTTGTATTCATAATGGCTATAAAGCAATTATAGGATTTGTAATTCAAATAAATGGTATCAAAGAAGTTAGACCAAACATAAAAACCGACAAAAAATTTACAAACGCTTTTTATAACGCACTGAAAGCAGGAGTTAAAGTTCTATTTATATATTGTGAAGTTACTGAAAATACGATTAAAGTGATTGGCCATAATTTTTTAAATAACAACAATACTTTATAATTCATTATTCTCCTTATTACACATGGTATGATATAATTTTTTATTAAATAATCGAACCCCCTACTAGGAAATTCACATGAAAAGTAAAATTATCCTTCACCCTACCCGTGAAAAATCTCTAAAAAGGAAACATCCATGGATATTTTCAAAAGCAATTCAAGAGGTTATAAATGCTCCTAAAAATGGTGCTGACATTGAAGTATTTGATTCTAATGGTAATTTTTTGGCAATTGCATCTTATTCACCAAATTCTCAAATTAGAGCTCGCGTATGGACATTTGATCACAACCAAAAGATTGATATCACCTTCTTTGAAAATCGTATTAAAGTAGCATTTGAAGCAAGACAACTAATGTTAAAAGAAACTGGAATGTCTGCATGTCGATTAATTGATGCAGAATCTGATTATATTCCTGGTTTAATTATTGATAAATATAATAACTACTTAGTATTAGAGGTTTTAAGCGCTGGAGCTGAGTACCATTTAAATGACATAGTAAACGCTTTAAGAATATTATTTCCTCAAGATAATATATATGAACGCTCAGATGTTGATGTACGTAAGAAGGAAGGTTTAGAATTACGTAAAGGTGTAATCTATGGTAATCCTCCTCCTGAAGAATTAGCCATTACTGAAAATGGTGGCATGCAAATTCTTGTTGATATCATTAACGGTCATAAAACAGGTTACTATCTAGATCAACGTGATAATAGAGCTGCCTTAACAAAATATTGTTATAAAAAAACTGTATTGAACTGTTTTTCGTATACTGGAGGTTTTTCTTTATATGCACTAAAAGGGCGTGCTAGTTCAGTTTATAATGTTGATGTTTCAGATAGAGCATTACAAACAGCAAAACGCAATATTGTATTAAATCATTTAGATCCTGGACGTGTTAAATTTATAAAAGAAGACGTGTTTCAATTTTTACGAAAAGAAAAACAATTAGGACACACTTACGATGTAATTATTTTAGATCCACCAAAATTTGCAGAAAGTCAAAGTCAACTAGCAAAAGCTTGTCGAGGATATAAAGATATCAATATGATTGCAGCGTCTATACTAAATAAAGGCGGATATTTAATGACCTACTCTTGTTCAGGTCATATGACACCAGATTTATTTCAAAAAGTAGTTGCAGATGCTATTTTAGATGCAGGTCGTGATGGTCAAATTGTTGAATTTTTAACACAAGCAAGTGATCACCCTGTTGCAACACCTTACCCAGAAGGTTTATACTTAAAAGGATTAGTTATAAGAATTTTTTAATTATAACAACTACTAAAGTTCTGTTATAGTTGATAAATTATAAATCAAGTAGAATTTATTGTTTAAAAATATAGGGCTAACATAGTAATGAAAAAAATTAATGTAGGTAGCGAATCATTTGCAAATTTTATA
>JBJFGR010000022.1:0-21968 GCA_051892875.1 Succinivibrionaceae bacterium | reverse complement strand
TTTTATAAAAAAATGTGTTCAGTTGTAGTAGAAAAAATTAAATAGAAGTTATATTTGTATTTATAAAATTATTCTTGCATAATGAGAGCGGTACACTGTGAGTTATAGAAGATGTGTACTTGTAAAAAAAAAGAGCCTTTTAAAGGCTCTAAACGTTTGTTATGTCAATTTTAGCAATTCTAACTAGTATGTAGAAACATCATCTCCGTAATAAAATGATGGGGTGATCGATTTGATTTTTGAATTATTTTTTAAGATTGAAATTACATCTTTCCATTCATCGTAATTAGAAACGGTCACTTTAAATACAGTGGTTTTTCCAACCCTTTTTGCATTACTTATTTCATTCATAAGACAAATATTTGGTCTTTCTTTACATACATAAGAGATAACATTTCTAATTATATATCTTTTTTTAGTAGGGTCCTTTGGTTGTACAAACGCGATATTTACGCCATCATTTTCACTTGAGCTAATTACAAAAACATCTTTATTTAGCTTTGCTATATAGCTATCAGTAATTTCATTAGTTAGCTTAAAGTTTTCAATTACGTGGTCATCTTCATTGTAAAATTGTTCTTCAGCAACCACATTGTTACCAATACTTAAAACAGTAATTATTAGTCCTAAAGACTTTAAAAATTTTTTTATACTCATTTTTCTATACCGTATACCTTAAAGTTTAAAGCAATGCCTTTTTCATTATTTTCTTGTGAAATTTGCTTTTCTGAATAAATTTTTATTTTCCAATTTCCATAATTACTTGATAGATCTTCTAAATAAAACGCATTACTTAATAAATATGCATTTGTATCTACAGTACCCATTTCAGTGTAGTATGGTTTTACAATACTTTTTGTATGAGATGGTGAGTGAATTTCAATTTGCATATGAGTATTAGCATACTTTGTACGAGTACCCTCAGTTTTCATTAAATATGAATCATTATCAGATAAATACTTAATATGTTTTAAATTTAAACCAATACCTTCTATTTGAACATCGTTGATTGTGTTTTCTTCATCATCTTTTAATTCGCCAGAATTCAAGTTACATTCATAAACATAAATGCCATATCTCTCTTTTTCTTCATTAAGTTCATGACAATTAGAATTATAAATTCTTGCAGTAAATTCTTTTAATGCAGTTGTATACACTCCGTAGTTATCTTTATTTCTTCTTAAACTGCAATTGTAATCGTAATCACAGTTTTTTGCTAAATTAACAGCAGCATACGCATCAAGTGCTCCAAAGCCATATTTATTATTAAAATCAATACCAGCACTGTTTCTTATCCAACCATCATAAATAGCGAGAGGTTCAAGAGAGTGCCAATCATTAGTAACAGAAACAGTAGCAAGTATTTCATTTTCGTTATTCATGTTTTCAAATTTTTTAGCACTTTTTGCTAAAATATACTTAATTTGTAAAGGTGATAAATTTGGATTTACATCCTTCAATAAAGCAATGACACCTGTTACCATCGGAGCTGCAGCTGAAGTACCATTCATCATATCTGTATAATTACATGATTTATTGTTTTCAATTGTATTATTATTATCTGTTCTGTAAAAACCTTTATCACAACCTGTTCTATCTGTTGTTAAAATTTTCACAGTGTTTTTCCCTGTATCGCCTCCAAATGCAGATAAAACCAAATTAGAACCAGTTGAGCCATATATTGCTTTCTTACCAGTTGCATCTAAAGCACCGACATTAATTACATACGGACTTCTTAAGGAATATTGGTTTTGTGAAAAAGTGCAGTCTATATCTAACTCATTACACTTTGATTCAGCAGAATAGTAGGATTTTTTGGTAAAATTATTACCATTAGCATGAACGATACTAACTCCATTTGCTGATAAAGATTCCAAAAGAGGTTCTGCAGAAGTAGAACCTCTAACAATAGGATCTTGGTAACCATAACTTTGATTAATAGCAATAATTTGATTATCGTTATCTATATCTTCTAATATTTTAGAATAAGCATAAAATTCATTTATATCTAAATTATTTTTTACATCTTTTAACAAGATATTATAACCTGCAAATCTAACATTTGGGGCTATACCTTTGACACCAATACCATTACTATTTGCGGCTATAATTCCTGTAACTGCAGTCCCATGACCAGAATATTCAGAGCTTTCAATTGAAGGATCATTGATGTCGCCTGATGATTTATAGAAAAAATTATATGATAAATCTTTTCGATAATTGTCTCTAAGATCTTCATGTTCTCCCTCGATTTCATCATCGAATACGGCAACAACATGTTCATCGTTACCTTCAAAACCTTCCATCCAAACATTAACTACATTAATG
Source organism: Succinivibrionaceae bacterium (assembly GCA_051892875.1). GTDB lineage: Bacteria > Pseudomonadota > Gammaproteobacteria > Enterobacterales > Succinivibrionaceae > JBJFGR01. Next base: position 19,640 of record JBJFGR010000022.1, on the reverse strand, counting down.
TCTATACCATTATTCATCCTATTATGAGGATCTTGAGGAATATTAGAGGTTGTTTTTATGAAATTTTGAGTATTTTTTAAATGCCACTGACCTTTATATAATGGATCATAGCTATCAGTAAAAAAAGGTATTATAATTTGATGTAATCCATTTTGATCTTCATATTCAATTACATCATAATCATTATCTAACTCTTCGGTTGCTTTATAAATTATATTATCTTCTTTATCCTTAGAAACTTTAAAATATTTCTCTTTTAATTGATATTTATAATAGTAGTTATTTTGGTTATCTAAAGTACTACCTTTTATATTTGAATAAACTTTTGTTAAAGTTCCATATCTTGGTTCATTAAATAATATTGCGTCAGAAGGTATAACATCATTTGATAATTTAAAAGAATCTTCTTTTAAATTATTAAGAGACAATACAACTGAGTTGTCATTAATGACAGCTGTTGTTTCGGTAATATCTACTGAATTTGAATTAGAGGAGGAGTCAACATTAGAAGAGCTACTACTACCACCGCCACCACCACATGCTGTTAAACTAATAGTAGTAATAACAGCTATTGCTAAATTATTTAATTTAAACATAACTTTATCCCAAAATTTTAATAACAAACGTATAGCAAAGTAACTTTTAGAATATTAGTGTTACTTCTTCTTTTATTAATGATAATTATTATTTTGCTTAAAGATTATCTAAAAATTTATGAAAAAATAAGTTAAAAAATTTTTGTTTGTGATAATGTTTTCATTTTTAATTGTAAAATTTTAAAAAATACCAACTTCATCAAAAAATTTATTATTAATGGATTATTTTTAATACAATAATATAATTTTTATATTTTGAGATCTGTGTTAAATATTAAATAATATTGTGATTTAAATCAAATAATACTGTTATAGTTAAAGTAATTTCGATATACATATTTTTGAAAATACAGTTTTAAGATGTCTGTCACATTAAAATTTAACAAAAGATTTTTTTAAGAGAACATGTTCTTCCAACAAAATGATTGAATTTAATTGTTCATTAGAAATATTTTTTAATATTACTTACAAAAAAGAGAAGTACCATAAAAAGGTACTTCTCTTAAATATTTTACAAAAATAAAATCTTATTTTAGAAATTGTATAAGCACTTGTTTAAATGAAAAATTTTATATAAAACCTTCCTTTTGTTCCATCATTCTTGGTATATTCAACAATATCATTATCACTATTAAGCTTTGACGTAGGGTAATAAGAAATACTCTTACTGCCATCAAAATTTTGTTTTTCAACTATCTTGAAGTAATATGGATCCAATGAGTATTTAAAAGAGCCATTACCGAGATCTTCTATATACCCAAATTTTGTGTATCCATTACCATTAAATGATTCTGCATATGGAACTGTAATAAGAATTTCTTCTTCATTATCATCGCTAATTTCATTCTGAAGATTTTGTTTTCCTAATGAAGCGAGATTAAGAAGATATACATCTTTTTTATCAACTAGTATTTTATTACCATTATTATCTTGCAATGATTCAATACCTGTTGTTATTGAAGATGTTGTTTCAAGATAGATACTACTAGAAACATCATTACTACCACAAGCGTTTAAAACCGCATAGGAAATGCATGCTGTGATTAAAAGTTTTCCATTTAACATTTTTGTGCCTATTTTTGATCAGTTTTATCACCATCTCACATTAGCGAGATTGTTCATTTTTTTTGGTATTTTTTGTAGAAATTTATTTTTGCAAAGCGTATTTAATGTGATGTAATTTTACATAAAAATTTATAAATTGCTCACATTTTATCCATAAATTAGATCTTTGTCAAATCTTTTTTTGAAAACGATTGCAATAATTAAAAAAAATATTAGTTCGTAAAAAAATGACGCAATTTATGGAATTTATATCTTATTATTCCAAGTAATTTCATTATTTTATTATTATATTTGTGTCCTAAAATGAAGCTGATAATAATAAAACAAATTCCTGAAAATAGTGTAATAAAAAATGGTGGCAATGTTATACCTATATGTTTTGATAAACCAGCACATAAAGCTCCGGTTATTATTGTCGGTATTGCCCACACGGGAGCTAAAAGTCTTGGTTTAAATAAAGCAATTAATAATGGTAATAATAAGGATCCACGCAGTGCCATTGACAAAAAATTCCATTCTAAAACTTGTGAGTCTAAATTGTGGAGTGCAAATGTTATAAATGCTGCAACAGTAATAACAACACAAACTCTATTAGCTTTAAAAATAGTGTCACTGTTTTTTATTTTAAACAGAGGGGTAAAAATATCGCGAGATATCGTAGTACTAATGCCTAATGTTAGACCTGATATAGAACTAATTAATGCGATTATAATCACGCCTAAAGTAATACCACCTAATGTCTCAGGCATGTAACGAATAATAAATTCAGGTAACGCTAAAATAGGTTGTATATCTGGATGTTGTGCTTGCATATACATGGCAACAAGTACACAAGGTAAACCAACGGGAATGCTTACACAAGCTGCCCAAATAGCTCCTATACGAGCTGTTTTAGGATCTTCTGCTGAAAATATTATTTGAGCATATGTTTGAGCACATAAAACTCCAGCAACCAACGATACAACGTTTTCCAAAGTCTTAGGAACTCCTTGATAAAATAGATTAAACCATTTATTGTTTTCCAAAATTTGATGGTAATTTGGAAGAGAGCACAACTTTGTAATTGCAAAATAACTCATAATAATAAGCATTATAGTAAGAACTATAGTTTTTACTATACCTGAAACACTTGCTCCTTTCATTCCTCCAAAAAATATATAAACTGTAACTAATATAAATAGTATTGCAGAGGATGATAATATATCTATATCAATAAGTTTTGCTAAGATATGTATTGCTGGAAGAATTGAGGCAACACAACTAAAAAAAATCCCACAAGATGAAATTGCACTTGCAACTGGGCCAATAGGTTTTTTGTAAGCTAAAACCAGAATTTGAGAAATTGTTTCTAGCTTTGTATTTCTAAGTGGTTTAGCAAAAAATAGGGCGATAATTAAAAAACTGATCCCTATACCTATAGTAAACCACCATGCAGAAAGACCAATAGTGAAAGCCATTTGTGATGTACCCACAGTAGCTCCTCCACCTATACATGATCCAGCAATAGCACCAGCGATCATGCATTTTGATGTATGTCTTCCATTTAAACTAAACCCTTCTGCAGAATGCACTTTCCTAGCGGAATAGATTCCACAACCTATTATAAATACTATGACAATAGTCATAAATATGATTTGAATAATTGATAGTTCCATGCAGTCACCATTCTTAAAATAAATATCTCGAGCGACAGCATAACACTGAGAATTTTATTATTTTTAATATTAAAATTTAGTGGTAAATAAATTAACTCAAGTATTTTAATACAAGAATTTCATTTTGCAATAGATATTTAAAATATGATTTTCGATAGCTAAATTTTTTAATAATCTTTGCGATAAATTGGATAGTATCACAATTTTTTGAACATGTTTTGACACTTATATAGTCGTAATGCATAATTACTGATACTTATAAGTTTGTAAAAACTTATCTTTACAGCAATCTTTATTTTTTATGAAAATTCTAACAAAAGTAGATTAATAATGAGCGAAAGTATTTTTTTTAACGGTTTATGCGAAAAATTAAGTGGTTTACCTGAAATTGAAGCTATAGTTTTAGGTGGTTCTAGAGCTAATGGTAAAGATTTTGATAAAAAGTCTGATTACGATCTTTATGTTTATTGCTCAAGTATTCCAAATGAAGATATTCGTAACTCGATATTATCAAAATACTGTAAATATTTAGAGTTGGGTAATACTTTTTGGGAATTTGAAGATGATTGCACACTAAATGATGATATAGATATAGACATTATTTATAGAAATATTAATGATTTTGAAAAAACACTTAAATCTGTAGTTTTTGACCATGTGGCTTATAATGGATATACCACTTGCATGTGGCATAATCTTTTAAACAGTAGGGTTATATACGAATCTAATCATTTGTACTCAAATTTGCAACAAAAATTTAATATTTCATATCCTTACGAATTAAAAAGAAATATTATTATAAAAAACCTAAAATTACTTAATGGTTTTTTACCATCTTATGATAAACAAATTAATAAAGCATGGTCTCGTAAAGATTTAATTAGTATTAATCATCGAGTATCTGCGTTTATGGAATCTTATTTTGATATAATTTTTGCACTTAATGAAATGACTCATCCAGGTGAAAAAAGAATGCTTGAAAAAGCTATTGAAGGAAAATTTTTACCTGAAAATTTTGAAGAGAATATAAAAATTTTATATCAAAATCTCTTTGTTAATGCTGAAAGCACTTATATAACTCTAAAAAGAATTGTAATAGAACTAAAAAAAATTTTGGATGAATATTCCTGTAATTAAAAATATGTAAAAATTTGGCTTTTCGTGCATAGTTGTGGGTTGAAATCGAGAGCTATGCACCTATGAGCTCTTATTTATATAACTCTGATCCTCTATTTCCTCTGTTGGAAAGTGAAATTTCTATATTCGGCAACGAAAAAATCAAAATAAAATAACTCACCACGCTAACCATGAATGTTGTAACACAAAAAATTTCAACAAGAAAAAAAATTATAAATATTGAAAAAATGAGAGAATTTGGAAAATTTTTAAAAAAGTGTTTCAAAAATTTGTGGTAAGAAAGTCTAAAGATGGTTAAGTGTGATTTATATATAACATTCTTCATAAAAGACTTTACACAAAAAAAACGCTGATAAAATTTCTTGGTAACAGTTAGGTTAGTGCCAAAAAAATCAGTATACTGATTTGAACATGGATATAAATTAAATGTGCGAAGTTTGTAAAAGTTTAGACAATAGATATACATATAAGAACTATATAGAGTACGATGATGGCATAGTATTAGTTACAATTGAAGGTTCATTAATAAATGATAAGTTATCTCTAATATTAATTGTTTCACCTAAAATTAAAGGTAAATACGTAACATTTGTATCAACTAGATATGAACTTGAGTTGACAGTAATTAATAATAAGCTTTCAGCAATAGATAAAAGTATGTTTAAAGATCTTCCTATAGAAATAGTATCAGGTATTGAGGAACAGATTTCTAGATTTTTCAGTAAATTATGCCAAACTAAATAAGAAAACTGGATGTAAAAGAATAAAACATTATTTATCAATAGATAAATAATTTTAAATGCTTAAGTAAGAAATTATCAATAATTTTATTTTGGAGTTTATAAATGAAGGTTAAACTAATATTATTTTGCTTTGTATTTAGTATTTTGATGACTAATAGTTATGCTGCGATGTGTGACAGAGATGCAGAAGATGTATTTAAAATGTTAAAAGAAGAAATTAAAAAAGCATGCTATGAGTGTTCGAGCTTGCGCAATCCCGCTATCGATTCTTCTTGTAGAGCTCAAGTTCAATTGTATGTAACTGATTTACTTTTAAAATATCCTCAAATACGAGCTTGCAACGAACGATCATCATCAAATAGGTTAGAGTGTAGATGAAATAGATAAAAGGAGCTTTTAGCCTCCTTTTTATAGTATTTTTAACAACACAACAAAGTATCCAAGTCTCCATTCTTAAAGAAGTAGGATTCTTTGTAGATTCAATGTTTGTCTCCAAGAATGAACATATACCAGCATTACTAATGGCAATGACTCTAAATCTAGCCATATTTAGTGGTTTAGATTTGAAATAACAAAAGGCCATGAAAGACACAGGAACCAAACTTAAAAATCAGTTAGGAAAGCTTCAAAATAAAATAACCATGAGATTAAAATAACCAAGAGATTTGTGTTTCAGCAGAAAGCAGTAACTTGAGTTAGATAGACTAAACCATTAATAAATACTAACTCATTAATTTACCAATTTGCTTGCGAAACCTAGTTTTGATCTAAGTGTTTTATAGTAATCATAATTTGGATGATGGCAAATAGTAAGTTTTTGGGGGCTTTTACTTATTTTTATTTCACATCTATCGGTTGCATCCATTATAACTTGTCCGTCACAAGCAACCGATATCGGTTCTGGAACATTATCCTGATTGTTAAATTTAACTTTAATGGTGTTTTGTGCACTTGTTATAAAAGGCCTACAATTCATTGAATGAGGGAACATTGGTACCAATGATATTAAATCTAATGTAGGTTCAATAATCGGTCCTCCAGCAGATAAATTATAAGCGGTAGAGCCTGTTGGTGTTGATATTATAAGCCCGTCAGCTTTTTGAGAATACATAAATATATCATTTATATATATTGAAAAATCAATCATATGCGCAGTTTTTGCAGTTTGAATCACAGCTTCATTTATAGCAATACTGCATTCCACTTCTTTATTATTCAATAAAACTCTAGTCGCTAAAAAAAATCTTGATTCTAAAAGATAATTACCATTTAAAATTTCAGAAAGGGTAGTTTTACAATCAGCAGGGGTTATATCTGTTAAAAAGCCTAAATGACCTTTATTTATCCCTAGTACAGGAATATCAAGATGATGAATTTCTCTAGAGGCTCCTAGCATAGAACCATCACCACCTATAACGATAAAAAGATCAGGTGTTGTTGATTTTGTGATAAGTTCTTTAAAACTCACAATTGAACAATGTTCTCTACGAGTTAAATTGCTGAGTTCAAGAGACTTTGCAGTCTTTGATTCTATATATACTTTTATGCTTTGAGTTAATAAAAAATCAATTAAATTATATATAGTATATACAACAGACTCATTAGCTACTCTACTATACAAAACAACACTACTTATTTTAGGTAACATATGAAGATTCTCTAAGATAAAATGCAGATTTATAATATTTTAAACAATAATTGTTTAAAATATTAGTATCTTACCTTGATTTTTGTAAATTTTCTACATCTTGTAAGAAATTTTGATGTAAAATAAAAAATCATGGAGGTGTATAGTAATGATATTACTTGTAGATAATTATGATTCTTTTACTTACAATTTAATTCAATATCTTGGAATATTGAATCAAGATTTTAAAATAATTAAAAACGATGAACTTATTTTATCGGAAATTATAGAATTAGAACCTAGAGGCATTATTTTATCGCCAGGTCCAGGTTCCCCTCAAGACGCAGGAATTTCAAGTAAAATTGTTGAATATTTTGATAATAAATGTCCTATACTTGGCATTTGTCTTGGTCATCAGGTTATTGTGGAATCTAGTGGTGGAACCGTTGACCATGCTCCTACTCCGATGCATGGTAAAATATCAAATATAAAACACAAAGGAACTGGTATTTTTACTAATATTCCTTCTTCGATACATGTAACTAGGTATCATTCTTTAACTGTTACAAAACTTCCTAATGATTATGAGATTACAGCTATAACAGATACTGAGCCTCGCGTTGTTATGGGGGTGCAACATAAAAATTATCCAGTTTTTGGGGTACAATTTCATATTGAAGCTTTGGAAACAGAATATGGTTTACATATTTTAAAAAACTTCTGCGATATTGTGAATGAAAGAAAAATATTACCTAGAGATATTAAAGAATATAACCTCCCTGTAAACACTTATAAACCTGTTATTAATAAATATTTACAACAAAAATCGTTACTTCCTAATATCTCAAATTTAAAGGGTTTTGCATTAGAAATTATAACACCTTCTGATTTTACGACCTTAGATTGCGTGAAAATTTTTGAGAATGAAAGAGAGTTTAAATTATTAGATAGTCAAGAAAATGAGATAACCGAATTAAATCGCTATAGTATTTTTGCTTTTAATCCTATTTTAAGAGTTGAAAATCATGACGGCGAGAATTATTTAGAAACTTTTGATGGTTTAAATCAGAGTATTACAGATAGCAGTGATGCTCTTGAATGTATTGAACAAATAATTAAAACCTATTCAATTAAGGTTCTTCCTCCTCTACCAAATCATATTTCCGTACCTTTTGTAGGTGGATTCATTGGTCATATTTCATACGAATATTATAGAGTACTCTTTGAAGATAAATTAGGAACTGATATATTTTTAAAAGAAAGTCAAAATTTAACTTTTGATGATTCTGAACCTGAGTTACCTTTATTATCTTTTAGTTTATATGAAAATGCTATTATTTACGATAAAAAAGCTAGCAAGTGGTTTATAACCTCTATAGTAAGTAAAAATCATTTAGAAAAGTTTAAAAATCGGGTTCTTTATAAAATTAAAGAATGGCAAACATCAAAAGTTTCTAAAAAACAGAATTTAGCTACATCTCTACAAAAAAATACCACTGAACCAGAAGTATATACTTCAGTTTCAGATGAAGAATATATTGAAGATTTAAATAAAATACATGAATTTATAAAAGATGGTAAAGTCTATCAAATAAACTATACTCAAAGATTTGATATGGATTATACGGATTCCCCGTCTTCTGTTTATGAAAAATTAATTGAAATAAATTCTTCGCCATTCGGAGGATTGTTTATTTCAAATGACTATTCTATATTATCAACATCTCCAGAACGATTTATTCAAATAAAAGATAATAAAATTTCAACTAGACCTATAAAAGGAACCATTCAAAAAACTGGAGATGAAGAACAAGATGCTGAACTAAAGGAACAGTTAAGAAATAGTGCAAAAGATCGTTCCGAATTATTAATGATTGTAGATTTGGAGAGAAATGATTTTGGAAAAATTTGTGAATATGGTTCAATTTGTGTGCCAAAACAATTTATAATTGAAGAATATCCAACTCTATTTCATTTAGTATCTGAAATAAATGGTGTTTTAAGAAAAGGGACATCTATAAAAGATATTTTTATGAGTTGTTTCCCTGGAGGTTCAATAACAGGAGCTCCAAAATTAGTAGCAATACAGTGCATTAATTTATTAGAGAGAGTTCCAAGATCTGTTTACACTGGTACTATGGGGTATATTGATATTTCAGGGAATATTGATTTAAACATTGTAATAAGAACAATTATCCTAAAAAATAACAAAGCTTATTTCAGTGCTGGTGGCGGAATTGTTTGGGATTCTGATAACCAAAGTGAATATGAAGAGTCTTTATTGAAAGCTCAAGCATTAATGGATTCATTATGTGGAGAGTAATAGTTAAAAATGATTCATTCTTTTTTGAAAAAGATAATTATTCAATCAGTAATTGTTTTTGTTTAGGAATAGGTGTTTTTGAAACTTATAAGGTAATAAATACCTATCCTTTTGTAGAATATAGTGCTGAACACTATGAGCGATTAAAAAAAGCAACTTATGATTTAGGAATATCTTTTATATTACAAGAAGATTTGATTCTAAAAATTATTATTTCTTTTTTACAAAATCTGAAATTAACTGTTTTAGAAGGAGCTATAAAATTAGTTGTAGTAGACTCTGAGCTATTTATTGATTACTCAAGAAGAATTTATACTAAGGAACAATATGAAAAAGGTTTTAAAATTGGTTTATCAAAAATCATAAAATCAAGTAAATCCCTAACAGTTAAATATAAAACAATTTCAAATATCGATAATATGTTAGAGTTAAAAAAAGTTCGTAACACATTTATTGAAAATGAACATTTTGATGAAGTTATACATTTTAATGAACATGGGTTTGTAACAGAATGTTGTATTTCAAATATTTTTTGGACAAAAGACAATAATCTCTATACTCCAATGCTTTCATGTGGTGTATTAAATGGAATTATGAGAAGTAAAAAGATCATAGAATATCAAAAAAAAGATTATATAGTGCATGAAGGTAATTTTAAACTGAATGATTTATTAACCTGTGACAGAATTTTTTTAACAAATTCTTTAATGGGGGAAATGAATGCAAAATTGACAATTTAAAAATATTTGTACTAAAATTTGATATCAAAAACATTTTGATATTATGAAAATATACTACAAATTACTAATTTAAAACAAGTATGTAAAATATAAAGTAATAACTGATATATTATAAAAAAATTTATTTATAGGTGTATTAAAAATGAAAAATAATTCGCTCACGGCTTTGATTTTTTTATCTAGTGTAATGCTAGCAGCTTGTGGAAGTGATGCTACTTATGAAGATGGGCAAAAAGCCTATAAAGACGGGAATATTGATAAAGCTATCGAAATTTGGAAAAAAGCTGCGTTAAAGAAGTCGGACGACGCATCTATGTATGCCTTATATTCTCTGTATCAAACAAATCCCAATTTAATTACATTTGAAGAATCTATTGGTTGGTTACATCAAGCAGCCGATGCGGGTAGGCCTGAAGCGCAATATAAGATGGGACTTTTTTTAATAGAGCATAATAGATTTATAGAAGGTTATGATTATATTGATAAAGCTGCCAAATGGAATGATGAGTCAGCTATTAAGCTTTTAAAGAAAAACCAAAATTTACGAGCTGCTCAGATTTCGGCAGAAAAAGAAGAACCAAAGGGAATGTATGATTACGCTTCAATCATTCTTTCAGACGATGATACTAAAAATAATGATGAAGGCATTAATTTAGCACGTAAAGCTGCAATGACAGGTTTGCCTGAAGCTGAATTTTTATATGGAAAAGTTTTGTATGAAAAGTTAGATTATAATGGTGCAACTATTTGGTTCCAAAAGGCTTCGGAACATAACTATCCTTTAGGAGATTATTATTTATCCCTAATGACTTTATACGGTCAAGCAAATGTACGTAATCCTGCCAAAAGTTTAACATTATTAAAAAATTCAGCTGAAAAAAATTGTGTTGAGGCCTTAGTTCGACTTGGTGAAATATACATAAACGGAAGTGGTGAATATAACATTCTGCCAGACTTAAAGAATGGTGTAAACTATTTGGAGAAAGCTGTTGAATTAAAATCACCAGAAGCTACATATATATTAGCAGGGCTTTATGAAGAAGGGAAGGGAGTTCCCCAAGATCATAAGAAATCTATAAGCTTACTTAGTGAATCTGCATCTAGTGAATATGAACCTGCCATAATAAGAATTGCTGAAATATTTTTAATTAATGGTGGTGATACTAAAGAAAGAGCACTTGCAATATCATTATTGACTAACTTAGTAGAAAGTAAAAACTCTGTAAAAGCAAATACTCTTCTTGGAATTGCCTACAAAAATGGACTAGGTGTTGAAGTAGATAATGCAAAAGCTATTAAATACTTACAAGCTGGCGTAGATGCAAAAAATAGTATTGCAGCATATAATTTAGCTCTTATGATATTTAACGGTAACGGTACTGAATATAATTTTGAAAAGGTAATTGAATATTTAGATTTGGCAGCTTCTAACGGATTCAAACCAGCTATGTATGCATTAATTGCTATCTATGAGTCTGATAAAAATCCTAATGAAATTCGTTCGAAATTTTGGCGTCAAAGACTTGCTTTAATGGGTGAGCGTTCTATTAATAATCAACTAAACGATGCTCGCAAAGTTTTAAATATTACTAAATAAACTATTGTCATTCAAAAATAGCACATATTATAATATGTGCTATTATTTTTATAAAATTTAGAGATTTTATTATGTTTGTAAAAAGGTTTGTCTATTCAGTTTTAGGTGCTTCCTTATTATGTTTATGTGGTTGTACGGTATCTGGTGAAAAGGGTAATGGTAAAGATTTTACATATAATCAAATGAATCAGTTAACCAATATATACTATACTGAATTTTTGTCAAAAAGAGAAATTATTGATAATCAAAAAAAAGCAAGAATTGCAGAGCAGTGTGTTATTCATGATTTAACACGAACCATAGGTCAAACATATGCTGGATTAAGATCAGAATGGACAGTTGTCTTAACTCGTGATTGCTCCCTAAATTTAGCGTTATTAAACAATGGGGTGTTATTGTCAAGTAATTGCAGTGTTAGTTTATTAGACAACCAAAACGAACTTGCTTATGTAATAGCTCATTCAATGGCTCATTCTCTCCTCGAACATGATAATTTAAGAATATCAAAAATTTTAGATGGTAAAGATCCATTCTCAAAATCTCAGAAATTTAACTTTAAAGTTTATCTAAGAGAGAATAATAATGAAGGCTATAATAATTTAACAAAAGCATTTGGTTTACACGACAGTGAAGGTGTTGTAATACCTTATGATGCTTCTCAAGAAATTCAAGCAGATAAATTAGCTTTATTTATGATGGCTAAAGCTGGATATAATCCAAATGCAGCTCTACTGTTTCATTCTAAAAATCAAAGAAATATCACAGAAAAAAATAGTAGCTATATGATGCTACATCATCATTCAGATGCAGAGATGAAAATTTTAAGTGGCTTTGTTGAAGAGGCATTGCCTATTTACAAAGTTTCCAGAAATGAATATGGGCGTATTCCAAAATGTCTATAACTATTAGAGATGCATTTTATAATGATGCCAAAGAAATAGCAAAGGTTCAAAATAATTCTCAGAAAAATGTCGAATACAAAGATTTTTCAGACAAATTAAAAGAAGAAATTCTTTTATCTAGAGAAGATCTTTATCGAATATGGTTGGGAAGACTATTTAATGATAGTATTAAAACTTTTGTGGCGTGTGATGATGAATATGATTACATTTGTGGGGTAATTGCAGTTCAAAATTTTTGTAATTGTAACTATATCAGATCATTATATATTGATCCTAATTACGTACATCAAAAGATTGGAAGTTCCTTATTAGAAACAGTTATAAAATATTCAGAATTGAAAAAAGTTAAAACTGTACGTTTGGAGGTTTTGGAAGAAAATATAATTGCTAGAAAATTTTATTTAAAATATGGTTTTATTTATCATAATTTTGAATTTCCTAAAGAATTAGGTGGTACAGCTCAAAATCTTTTTCCAAATAAAGAACACTTAGTTCTTCAAATGGAAAAAAAGTTATTTTAAACTAAAAGTGTATTATTCTTTATTATATACTTCCTTATTAAGAGCTGCTTGTGTAGCTCTATCTTTTATGTTATCAGGCAGTGGCCAACCACCTAATTCTTTATATTTATTTACTAAATAGCAAAATAATTCAGCTTCTTTTTCAGTATCGTATATAGCTCCATGTGCTTTAGTTTCATCAAAATCTATACCTGCAGCAATGCAAGCAACTCGCAACACTGATTGACCAAAAAAAATCATAGAAAGTGAAGCAGTATCAATAACTGAAAATGGATGAAAAGGTGAACGTTTATACTTTATTCTTTCAATAGCTGCAGTTATAAAAGAATGATCAAAAAAAGCATTGTGACCAACAAGTATACTTCTTTTACAATTGCATTCCTTGGCTTTTTTAGAAATAGCTTTGAATATTCTGGTTAAAGCAATTTTTTCATCTTCGCCTTTCGGCAAAGATTCTCCTTCTTTATAACCTAAAAATTTTAAATTTGATTCGTTTAAAACAGCTCCAGGAAAAGGGGTTATATTAGCATGAAACACCTCGTCTTGAATTAAACAACCATTTTCATCGAACTTCAATGTAACGGCGGCTACCTCTAATAGAGCATCAGTTTTAGGATTAAAACCAGCGGTTTCGACATCAATAATTACAGGATAAAATCCTCTGAATCTATCTGAAAACGTATTCTGTTGAGTATTTATATTTGTATCTTCTAAATTATCTTTTGTAGTGATAGACATTTTTATTCTCTGGTTCATTAAATAATAATATTTAGCATCAAAATTTTATGATGAGCATTGTAACATATTTTATATAATTCTGTTTTTGTTTTGTTTTTCCTAAGATATTATGAATAGTGGCACAAAATTAGCATTCTTATAATTATAGTTGTATTTTTTATTATGTGGCAATTTTTTGACTATTTGACCACTTGTTATATGGAGTATTAAGCAAATGGAGTTAAAAATAAAAACAATAGTAGCAGTTGGAGTAATATTTTTGACAACAGATGCAGCTACAGTAACTTTTGTATCTCAAACGCCTGCAAAAGAGTTATGGAAAAATGAAAGTTCTAAAGTAGAATGTTCATTATCTCAGCGTGTAAAAAATTGGGGTAACATTGAATTTGTTGTTGGTGCAGGCAAAGATAAAAGATTAGAACTATTTTTATCACCTTTAAGAACGTTTTCAATACCGACAATGTTAAATATTAATGCTGAGTCTCCTTATTGGAAACCTGGAGTAAAAGATAAGGCAATTGCATCAATTGCTTTATATAAAAATTTTGATGGATATACAAGAGATGACAGAGCTTGGAATATTTTAGGTCATCTTGGTAAAGGATATGCTACAACCTTTATTTATAAAGATCCAATGTATTATCAAAACGAGGAAATTAAAGTTTACTTAAATCCACAGTTTTTTATACCAGCTTATGATAAATTTTTAGAATGTATGCAAAATCTTTTACCTTTTGGATATGATGATATAAAGTATTCAGTTATACATTTTAGAAATAAATCAGAAAATCTTACAGAATATTCAAAAATGAGATTAAATCAAATTACCGATTATTTACTCTCAAGCAATATGGATTCAGAAATATCTGTAACAGTTCATACAGATAGTTATGGTGATGAAAAGACTAACAAGGAAATAACAGACATTCAAGCCAATGTTGTAAAGAGATACTTTATGGATAAAGGTATAAAACCTACAAAAATACATATATATTCATATGGAGAATCAGATCAAGCTACAGTAAATAAAACAGAAAATAAGAGAAAAGTTAACAGAAGAGTGTATATAGAAATAAAGAATAATTTATAAAACAAGGCCTGTAATACAGGCCTTTTAATTAAAATTGGACTTTTGGAACTTCTGAGATAGCATTTTCAAATACTAATAAATTCATATCTTTTGTAAATCCGCAATTATTTGCAACTATGCAATTAGGAAACAATTTTTTATAAGTATTAAAATCTGTAACAGAATCATTATAAGATTGTCTTGCAAATGAAACCTTATTTTCTGTTGAGGTTAATTCTTCCATTAATTTTTTTACATGTTCTTGAGATTTTAATTCTGGATATTGTTCAACTACTAGATTAAATGAGCGCATTGCATTAGATAATGATGAAGCAGCAGCAGCAAGTTCTTTTGATGCGGATTCACTACTTAAGTTACTTTTAAATAAATCTAAAGCTTTTGCAGTTGCATTTCTTGCTTCGATAACTTGTGTTAATGTTTCTTTTTCAAAATTAGTCATACCTTTAACAGTATTTACCAAATTTGGTATTAAATCTAATCGACGTTTTAATTGAACTTCAATTTGACTAAAAGCATTTTTTACATACTGTTCTAATCTAACTAGATTGTTTCGAACCATAATAGCCCAAATAATTATAGCTAATGCAATTCCTAGTAAAACTAATATAAAACTCATTTTTGTTATCCTTTTAAAGTTAAAATTTTATCCCTTTTATTACAAAACTAAATTAGTTTCTGTTTAGATATTACTTAATATTTAAAATATTTTCAAAAAGTTTAGAAAAATAACTATACAATACATGTTCAATTAATAAAAAAATAATCACTATATGAAAAATTACACTATCTCACAACTCTGCGAAAATACTTACTTAACCTGTTAAACATTCGGGATCAAAAGTATAAACACCATTTAAAAAATCAGAAAATTCTTTTGCCATTGGATTACTCTGAATATAAGAAAGCTCTGTTTGTATTAAATTTTTTATATTATTAGGTATTTCACAACAAGGAATAGCTTTTAACTTAACTTCATTTATGTATAAGTCTATAGCTTTACATAAGTGGTTGGAAATACTTGACTCGTTATTTATAATGTGTGGTTCACCTAAAGCTTTATTCAAAGTTGCTAAAGGAATTTTATTTAAAAAAATCTGTTTCATAGGATTTATTGCAATACCACAGCTATGTGAAATAACATTTTTTCTGTCTAAAAATGATTCTAAATTTAAATATTCACTAGATTTTTTTCCATCATTTACTGGGTAATTATCCCAAATAAAAGGTTTTCTCCCTAGTATATTGTTTACAGCGGTTAAATGTTCCTTACTATAACTAGTGCTCATTACTTTTTCACCCGTCCAAAATACATCTACATTTTTTGGGAGATTTTTTAAAAAATCTTCATAATAATTATTGGGCATTTTTCCAAAAACTTTTTCTAAAATAGGATCTGTAGAATAATAAGAAGGACAGGTTAATATTTTTTCTAATTTTAAATTTTTTTGTTCTATGATATTTAGTATGGTATGTAGAACAATATTTTGGTTGTATCCTTCTTTATGGTTATCTATTTTTAGGTCATCAAATAGAATAGATAGATATTGTATAGAAACATTATCTAATAATTCTAAAACTTTTCGTTCGATGATTGATAAATAATAATTAAGATCAGTTGTTGCTCCCATTGGAGAAAGACCAATACCAAAAGAGAGGTTGTTGTCATTACAGGTTTTTGATAAATTACTAATATAATTTAACCAATTTTTATCGAATTTATTAAACCAAAGTTTTCTTAGAGATTTATCATTTTTGGGTGCATAAATGAAAAAGTTATAGCCATAATTAGGTAACCAAGATATAAAACTTAAGCGGTCTAATTTATTCCATGGAGTTCCAAAAAAACCTTCGATTACTCCTTTAGGAAAAGCTGTTGCATTACTTGACATAGTTGCCTCTCATATACGGTAGTTTGTTAAAATAATTAATTGATTTATGATAAAAGTCATATATTTGATAAATAAGACTATTAATTTTTAATTTTATAATATATTGTATAACACGCTAAAAAATAATAAAACTGTTTACAGATATTGATCTGGGCATTATAATGCTTTAGTTTTTGATGAATGTACCCTAAGGGGTTTAATTAAGAGATAAATTAAGCACGCTTTTTTATTTATACTAAAAAGCGTATGTTACATTATTTTATGTATAATATAAACAATATATTATTTACATATAAAAGGCTGCGTTTTTAGCAGATTACATTATAGGGGTGAAATAATGCAAGTTTCTATAGAAGCTTCTGAAGGTTTAAATCGTAAGATTAAAGTTACAATTCCAACAGCTGATTATAAAAAGACTGAAAAGTCTGTTATTTCTAATTTTTCTAAAACTAAAAGAGTTCCTGGTTTTCGTAAAGGTAAAGTTCCTACAAATATCTTATTAAAAGATTTTGGTTTTGAAATTAAGAATGAAATCGTAAACAGCTTGATTCAATCTTCTTTATATCCTGCTATTGTAAAAAGCGAATTAAAAAATTTAGCAAATTCAATGCCTCAAATTTCAGAAGTTTTTGATCTTGGTAGTGATAATGATTTTTCATATATATTTGAAGTAGAAGTTAATCCAGAATTTGAATTAAATGGTTTAACAGAACTTGAATTTACAAAATTTGTATCAAATGTTACTGATGCAGATTTAGATAATATGATTGAAAAATTGCGCCATCAACAAGCTAAGTGGACTGCTTGTGAAGAAGGTGCTGTTGCAGAAAAGGGTGATTTCACTTTAATTGATTTCGAAGGTTTTATCGATGGTGAAGCTTTTGAAAAAGGTAAATCAACAAACTGTCCAGTTGTAATCGGTGAAAACCGAATGATCCCTGGTTTTGAAGACCAAATTATCGGACATAAAATTAATGAAGAATTTGAAATTAATGTAACATTCCCTGAAAACTACCAAGCTGCTCATTTAGCAAACAAAGCTGCTGTTTTCAAAACAAAAATTAATAAAATTTCAAAAGCTCAATTACCAGAGGTAAATGAAGATTTTATCAAGGTTTTTGGTGTTCAGGGTTCTGTTGAAGATTTTAAGAATCAAGTTCGTAAAAATATGGAACGTCAATTAAAGTTCTCTCTTTCTAAAGAAAATGAATCAAGTGTTTACCAAACACTAATGGACAAGTATGCAAATGACATCGAAGTTCCTCCTCGCTTAAAGGGTGAATACGTTGCACATTTCAAGAAAACAGCTGAAAAGGAAAAGCAAGTTTTTGATGAAAATAATGCAAACCTAAATGCAGAACGTTCAATTAGAAGTTCTTTAATTTTTGGTGCATTAACTAAGAAGTTTGATTTAAAGCTAGACGATGCTCGTGTTGAAGAATACTTAAATGATATTTCTTCTGCATACGAAGATGCTGAAGCTTATAAAAAGGCTGTTAGGGATAATGCAGAACAATTTAATTCTGTTAAAAACCATATTTACACTTTACAAATAACAGAAGCTGTTATGAATTCTGGAAAAGTTATTGAAAAGTTTAAAGGTTTTTCAGAAATTGTTAAGTATCCATATTTCTAATATTTGGTTGTAATTAGTTTCTATAAACAAATTGCTATTGAATATCCGAAAGAAATTAAAACTATAACAAAAAGGTAGGGTGATCTACCTTTTTGTTCATTCATATGATACTACTAATATCTAATTACGTATAAAAAAAGATGAGCATATATTTCTTAGAATCACAGAACCGTGGCCAAAAATTAAAAGTTGCAACTTCTAACTCCAAATTTTTTAGCTATTGTCTTTATTTTATAAATATTTAATGAATAAAATATTCTCCAAAGTGTTCCAAAATCAAAAACTTGAATTTTATTCATTAGTAATTACGCATGAAGAAAAATTAAAATCTTAGACCTTTGATTTTTAACGATTTTCTTAATCACAAGGTTAAAAATTTTGAAAAAAGTTGAAATCAATAAAAAATAGGTAATAACGGTAAAGAAATCGTATTACTACCTATCTTTAGGTGAATGTTTTGGACTTTATTTTAGCGTTTTACTGAATTAAGATTTAACACCACGCATATTACTTTTTAGAAAGTTTGTGAGATTTTGTTTTTCCAAGAGAGGTATAATTTTAGAAAGCATTTTTTCTGGACAATCTTCAAAGCGTATTCTAGTTTCTGCCATGCAATTATCATCAAAAATAGCAGATGATATTCTGTATAATGAATAGGCAATATTGTTAAAAGTTGCCATAACCTTGATGGCATTTTTGTCAGTAAAGGTGCATTCATCTTTCCATTAATGATAATTACCTTCTATTTGCCAACGATTATCAATAGTTTCCATAATCAATTTTGGGTTGTTTGAAGAAGAAATAAAATACTGTGCTTCAGGATTGTAATCAGCCTGTTTACTTCGTTTATGACTATGCATGCAAATAAAAGCTTTAGTTCTTGGAAAATCATCTTTATTAGGAGTGTAATCAAGAATAAATATTTGGTAATCGCAATTATTGTAATTTACATGCTCACATTTATCTTTTTTTATGTTTATAACATCAATTATATGTTGTTTTAAACTTTGTTGATTATTTTTAACTTTAACTGTAATTACCCCCTCGTTTATTAATAATTTCAGCAGTTTTTCTTTGACAATGAAGAGCATCTGCGGTAACCATAGTATTACTAAGTTTAAATTTACTTAGAATTCTCTGGAAAAATGGTATTTCAGATTTTTGATCATCAAGTGATTCAGATGTTAAACAAACACAATTAGAGGCATCTAAAAAATTAAAAACATTTACATTTCTATTACCATTTTTTCTTCCTAAACCATTGAATGTTTTGCTATCTCCACTCAGTAATCTAGTCTTTGAATCAGTATTGGCAGAACCTTTATTTACAACGTAAACTTTTTTAAAAAGTATAACTAAATCATCCTTTGAAGTTATTTAT
>JBJFGR010000021.1:0-21992 GCA_051892875.1 Succinivibrionaceae bacterium | reverse complement strand
AAAAACTGGTTTTTAAGAGTTAAATCACAGTTTACACAAAATGGTGTTTACTCCCTTCATTGGTATCTAATGCTATATTGATATGAATTTCTTGTAGTTCTTCTTTGCAATCTTCAAATACAGCTCCAAAGCTTCGAATATCTTCATTACACCGTTTGATATATGTTAAAAGCGTGCAACAGCACTTACCATTGTTGCATGGGCAATAATAGGACTATATTGTTTAACACTATTTTAATAAATACCAACTTAATTTTGATAATTCTTTTTTAGTTGATACGGTAACAGAATCCATAATCTCTTTTTGAGTATTTATTAAAAGTTCCCTAACAAGCTTTGAAAACACATCTTTTAAACTATACATGTTGCTATCTGTATATTTATATGAGGTATTGTTCATATGCTTTAGCATTCTTATAACATGAAGACCTTGAGCTTTTATTTTTGATACTAAAGCTCTAGTAATCATTTCTATTGCAACTTCACTTTTAGGTTTTCTACTTTCTTCTATTCTTTTACCTAAAGATGTTCTTTTGTTATATGTTGTAGGATCTATAGGATTTAAACAATTTTTTTCTTTACGAGAAGACATCATTGCAAAATCTACAGGTAGAGTAGATACTCCATCAGATCAATTAGGACTTAAAAATTGAAATTTTTTACTGCAATCTCTATGTATTATAGAATCATCCAAAATTAAACACTTTATTCTATCTGAGTTATTGAATTTATTGATTTTAGATATAATAGATTCAGCTAAATTATAAAGAAAAGCACGCCATGAAAAACATGTTTACTGACTTACCAACCATAATACTTATTAGGTGTTCTTTAAACATTTCTACTGAACAAAGCCCTCTTTTTTTATAGATACCAGCTCTCTTAAGAATAGTAGAAAAACCAACTAAAGAAAAAATGTTAAAAAAGTAGAATAATTTGAATATTTTTTGCTCATTTTGAGGTAAAATAATCTCGTGTGTTTTGTTTTCACTTATATTATACCACAAAACACACTTCAAAGCTTTATTTTTTAAGGTTTTACATTAAATATAATCATTTTCAAAATTTTCTTTAAAAAGTCAATGCAAGTTTTAAAAAGCACCTAAGATCGCATAGAATCTTGGTTGGTATGTTGTTTTCCATCTAATTTAAGTGGGAAACTTGAGTTACTAAAATAAATCTCTTTAACCACTAGTGCAATATGGGGGGGATTAAGAGATCTATAAAAGTAGAAATTAATTATGTTTATTCAACTTATTATCTACCGTATAGGCAGCTCAATCTACAAAAGTAGAAATTAATTATGTTTATTCAACTTATTATACGCAATTAAGGAATATTTATCTACAAAAGTAGAAATTAATTAAGTTTATTCAACCGTTTACCCGTGTCTTTATTATCTCTGATCTACAAAAGTAGAAATTAATTAAGTTTATTCAACCACAAGCTGACGAATGTATTGAGTATTTAAATCTACAAAAGTAGAAATTAATTAAGTTTATTCAACTTAATTCTTGAACAAATTTACCATCAACATCTACAAAAGTAGAAATTAATTAAGTTTATTCAACCCAATCAGCTAATAAGAGAGCTTAAGAATCTACAAAAGTAGAAATTAATTAAGTTTATTCAACTTAAGAGATATCTTCCAAGCGTAGGATAATCTACAAAAGTAGAAATTAATTAAGTTTATTCAACTTAAGAGATATCTTCCAAGCGTAGGATAATCTACAAAAGTAGAAATTAATTAAGTTTATTCAACATTCGTGCAAAAGCAAGAATAAGTTATATCTACAAAAGTAGAAATTAATTAAGTTTATTCAACCACCCAAAAACGAAGTTGAAGAAATATTAATCTACAAAAGTAGAAATTAATTAAGTTTATTCAACTTTTTAATTTGTCTACTGAATTCAATTCTTATCTACAAAAGTAGAAATTAATTAAGTTTATTCAACCTTCTTTAATTGTTCAATACCACTTCTAAATCTACAAAAGTAGAAATTAATTAAGTTTATTCAACATTTAATTAGAATTGATAGTTTAGATATCTACAAAAGTAGAAATTAATTAAGTTTATTCAACAAGCTGGAATGAGTGATGCGTGGATACTATCTACAAAAGTAGAAATTAATTAAGTTTATTCAACACAAGCTGATGAATGCATTGAGTATTTAAATCTACAAAAGTAGAAATTAATTAAGTTTATTCAACTACACCAAATCCAGCAACTTATTCGATAAATCTACAAAAGTAGAAATTAATTAAGTTTATTCAACCTGAGGGTTTTATGGGTTCAAGTATTGAAATCTACAAAAGTAGAAATTAATTAAGTTTATTCAACCCTTTGATTATAATTTTATTGATATCTAATCTACAAAAGTAGAAATTAATTAAGTTTATTCAACCACAAAATCTTCAAAAGTCATATTCTTTCTAATCTACAAAAGTAGAAATTAATTAAGTTTATTCAACCAGTTTTACCTTTAACATAAAATTCATATCTACAAAAGTAGAAATTAATTAAGTTTATTCAACATCGGTCAAGTCAATGATAAGATTAAATCTACAAAAGTAGAAATTAATTAAGTTTATTCAACCAATGCACATAGCCATTCTTCTCCATGTAATCTACAAAAGTAGAAATTAATTAAGTTTATTCAACCATACTCGCGTATATTAGGGCTAGACATTATCTACAAAAGTAGAAATTAATTAAGTTTATTCAACCTCTATAGTGTCGAAATCATCCGCACCATCTACAAAAGTAGAAATTAATTAAGTTTATTCAACATTGAAAATATAACAATCACACTTAATGAATCTACAAAAGTAGAAATTAATTAAGTTTATTCAACCGGATGAGTCAGGGAATAGTATCACATTTCTTCTACAAAAGTAGAAATTAATTAAGTTTATTCAACGCAATAAATCCTATGAAACAGATTTTTTTTCTACAAAAGTAGAAATTAATTAAGTTTATTCAACCGGTGAAGTTACAAAAGAAAGTCCACTTTTCTACAAAAGTAGAAATTAATTAAGTTTATTCAACCAGAAATAACCTTGTTAACGTTATCATATTCTACAAAAGTAGAAATTAATTAAGTTTATTCAACCTAATGATAATATTATATACCCATAAACACCTATAAATCAACGGTTAATCATTAAAAATTTTTGACTAAATCACCCCACCGATAATTTATAGGTTATTATCAAACCTTATAAAATAATAAGTTGTTAAAAAACTAGTAAAAATAATTGCTAGACGTTTGCAATTATTACAAAACATTAAATGCCTTGTCATGATAGATTGAACTGCCGTATTTTATACTTTTGTCCATATCTGCTTTAAATATAAATACACTATCTGTTGGTGCAAATAGTTTCGAAAACTCATCTTGTATTTTAATTTTTATGTTACTAAGATACTTATTCGACTGATTTATCTCATACACCGACATTTGAATCCTAATAGCTCCATTTTTTTCAAGCATTTTTGAAAATCTTGTTCTAATTTTATTATTTGATATATCATAACTTATTACAAGCATTACTTCTTTGCTCCTTCATAAAAGAAAAACTCAAATTTATTAGGATTGTTAGACATTACAGATCTGTAAAACCTAATATGTACGAAAAAATTTCGTTCTTATATTCTGTTAAACAAGAAACAAATGAAGCATAATAATCTGATGCTTGTTTATATTTTAATGAATACTGCCCCTTAACAATAATAAAATCTTCTTCCTTAAACACTCTTAATTTTAGATTCTTTCGAACTATTTTATCAATAATACATCTAAAAGGCTCAACTAAATCACAAACTAATGATTTTCGTTTATACCATAATCTATGATATACACCAACATAACAATCAAAACCAAATAATCTTATAAAACACTCTATAAAATTAAATAATATTGTATATCCAATATCCAAAATTACATTTATATAATCAATTTTTACTCTTGGCATTCTTTTTTGCCAATTAAAATCCTTAAAAAAATAGGAAAAATACTTTCTTGCAACTCGTCCCTCGATAGCTAATAATTCAGTTAATGAAACATCATTTTGGTTTATTCTATTACATTCATTATCCATAGACGTAATAACTTTACTTCTTTCAATATTATCACCGCGTAAAAGTGATATATTCTTTATTGAATTAGTAATTTTATTAAAAACTAATTTTTTAGCATATATTAAAAACTCTTGACCATTATTTAACTTGTATTGATTTAATCTTAATAAATAATTAGCCTCAGCCATTTTCCCCACAAAAAAACATGGTCTTAAATTCTTTTTTGTAGTTACTATAGGAATACCCCAATTAGAGCATTTATCAATAAAAGGAGTGGTAATTGTTGCATCACCTATAATAATTAATGCCAATATTTTAGGAAATGGAAATTTAGACAAACCGACCCCATCTTGTTCTAAAAAAAATTCACCATTTTTCACTTTTAAGGATTTTGTATGTTCTACACAATTTATCAAAAAGATAGATTTAAAGTCTAAATCATTTTTTGTAAACATATTCACCTCTTATCACATAAAGCTGCATATATGCAAAACAGACATTTATTTGGATTAATATCTAGACTAGATTGAGGATTAAAATTTCTAAATTTTTCAATAAAATGCTTAAAATTATATTCATCTTCTTTTGTTGGCAAATTAATGTTAAACCTTTTACAAGTGCTAACCTCTAGCATTGTTATTTTTGACACAACATAGCCCATTTCTCTTAAACAAAAGTACTGAGCCCACACTTGATAAATTTGCCCTTGATATATCTTCTTTAGCTTATTTTTTCTTTCTATTAATTCCCCTTTTTTTTGATCAAAAATATCAATAACCCCACATAAACCAAATTCATCGGAATACACACAAAGAGATGTTAAACATTCTTTGTTAAATAATTTATAACTATTATTATC
The DNA here is from genome assembly GCA_051892875.1 of Succinivibrionaceae bacterium. GTDB lineage: Bacteria > Pseudomonadota > Gammaproteobacteria > Enterobacterales > Succinivibrionaceae > JBJFGR01. Next base: position 17,051 of record JBJFGR010000021.1, on the reverse strand, counting down.
TACACTTTTATGTGCAATTTTACCTTCAGTCTGATAAATATCATGAAATAATTCATCATTTATGTCACTATATATATTGTGCAAATATATTGAATATGGACAAAATACAAAATCATTTAATTCTGATATTTTTATCATACCGACCTCTTTTTACACAAGCTCTTGTAATAACTAACTCTTGCAACCATCATAATTTTTTGTAATCGCACTAATCCTTACTTTTTAGGTTATTAAAAAATTATATAGATTAACATTTGAAACTGATACAAATATAACTCCACCAATATTCTATATTTTTTGTTTAAGTTCCCCTCTATTCAGAGGGAAACTTTAAAAACTAAGAATTAAAAAAGTTAGTGCAATCTTTCCTTTTGTACATATTCAAACCATTCTTTATTTGATATAGTTTTAACTTTTTTTAATTCATCTTTAGTTTTAGCTATATTATTCTTATTCATGATCAATAGTCCTTTAAGTGCTATATGATAAGCTCCGTTTGCATCAGCATCTTTTGGATACTTATCTAAACAAGTTTCTGAATTATAAAAATCACCATTCTTTCCCTTGACAGGAGAAACAAGATAATCTCTCATTCCTCCAGAAACGCTATTTCTCATTTGCAAAATATTTTTGAAAATTTTGAACAATTCTATCCAAAAAGAAGAATTTGAAACCTTATCTATAACAGAAATTAAGTTTTTACCTGATATATAATCAATATTATATTCCTTAAATAATTTAATTAATTCTTCTGTAGGATTATAGTTGTCTTTATCATAATAATGACCTTGATCATCCTTCTCTCTTAGAATTCTTGTTCCATAACTGTATATACTCCATTTAGTTTTATACATTTCTGCTATACAGTGAAATTTAGAAAAATCAACATCAAACCTAAACAATAATTCACTTTGATCATAAGAAATACTATCAAATGAAGTAATGAATTTCTTTTGACTATCAGAATTTTTTAATTCTCCCATCTTTATAGTATTTGCAAAGCCCGTTGTAGGATCAATCTTGGATGTAAACGATGCAGGGACATAAAATAAAAACCCTGATTGTTGTCCAACTTCCTCAAATTTTGTAAATTTGTTGGTGAGTTGCAAACCATTTAATAAACCACCTGGCGTGCACCAATCTTCAGATTTAAATACTAAATAATTAAGTTTATCAATCAACATTTTTTCAAACTTCTGATATACAGAACGCTCAGCTATACCGTGTCTTATACGTTTAAAAAATACATTTAAATTTTCTAAAACAACAATTGCATTGTATTCAACCATAAGTAGTGCTATTTGATGAATTACGGCAGATAAATAACCTTCCTTTAAAGTAGCTATTTTTGACACGCTATCCCAGGAACGCTTTTCTTCTAATCTTTCTTTTTCTTTTTGTAATAACTTTTCATGATAATCAATATTATTTACTTTATCGTTAGAAATCATAGAAACCGTATTAAATGAAATAGACTTTAGAATATCACCATTTTGATTAATCACAGTAATATATAATAAATTTCTTTCACCTCTGTCTATACCTATTATATTTACGTCTTTGTTATTCTTAAGAAACTTAAGCACCTTTTCATTAAACTTGGATACTTTAGATGGTTTCTTATAGTTAATAGTAATTGGACAATGAAATTGAAATTTATCAACTGTAAACCTATTATCTTTTACTATGTCATGAGTAGCCTCTTTAGTTTTTATGAATTTATATATAATTTGAGCCTTTTCTGATAGATGATCAGTTATTTTATTTTCATAATCGCAAATTTCTTTATATAAATTATCTGGAATCGAAACATTTTTTCCATCCTTGTTTATATAAAGTTTATTCACTAAAGTCGAACCTTTGGAATGCTTTACAATATTTTTACTATCAATACTCTTTTTTCTAAAAAATATCTCAGCATTACCATTTAATTTAACAATGCCTTCTTGTAAATTTCTTTCATCAAAAATACTTTGAAGATACATTGTATGAAGATTTTTCTTACCAGTTGTTTTAGCTGCAAAATCTTTGTTATATATTTGAAATAAATACAACTTTCCTTCATTTACTAATTGATCTATATATTTAGAATCCACATCAACAAATTCTAACTTATAAGTTAAACTATTAACGTCATCATAAAAATCTGTAAGATATTCATACTCTTCTGGAGATTTTAGTAAATGTATGTCAAACAATGATGTTGTTTTGTAACAATGCAAAAACTCTATAGCAAAAGTTATCCATTTTTTAAGGGCATCTCTATATTCAGCCTCATTAACTTTTTTGTATTCTTTTTGAAATTTCTTATCTTTTGCAGAACCTAAATCAAAAATTTCCTTAGTAATAATAAGTTTTTTATTAAATGTTTTTGAATTAAATAGTTCGTAATCACTACTATTATTGGCAAAATGTTCTTTAACATCATCTACTGTTACAGTGCATTTTGGTAACATTATTCTTATATCCTTAAATTGGAAATACTTCATTCTTCTGTAGCAATCTTTTGAACTTATATGTTTCTCAAAATTAATATCCTTTTTATTATTTTTATTATATATACCAAGGTAATATTTATCTTCTTTTAAAAATATAATAGATAAATGGTCATTAAGCTTAGTTTCTGTCCAACCTTCTGCTAATTGAGAAGAATCAAAATTCAACTTAAACTTATCTGAGCTATATGGCTTTTTAGTACAATAAATTCGTGTCTTATTATATAAATGAACAATAGAAGACAAATCATGAATTGCAACATCATAATCATTATAGAAAGATGCATTAATATCAAAAGATTTTACGGATAAAATTGCTGCATATCTATAAATATTAAGCAGACAATCTAACAATTCTTTAATAAGATTCTTATTTTCTTTGGATTGTAAATCTTCTGGCCAATTAATATTATTAGCAGAATTCAATAACAAGGAAATTTTTCCTTCAAAAACATCAACAAATGAATCAATTAATAATTTCTTACCATTCTGATTTAAGAATTCATTCTGAGTTAAGAATTCTTTTGTCCATTCATTTAAGTCATATATTGAAAAATCTTGTTTTGATAAAGTTTTATCAAGATCATTCCCATTTTTTTTAACAATTTTTAAGAATTGCTTATCAATACTCTTAGCGTTTTCTATACAATTTCTAATTAAATCCCAATTATTACTGCCAAATAATTCTTTGGATAAAAAATTAATACTCTTACCCTGTACTTTTATCCCTTTTAAATCTTCATACATGTAAGGTTGGGGACTTGATGGACTAATAGGACTAATAGAACTAATTAATTTTTTTATTACACTAATTGATTCAAAAGAATATTCATAGAATTTTTTGATTGAATCGATCACATCTTGATCATTATCAAATAAATCTAAATTAAATTTTGATTCTCTATCTGAAAGTATTTGCTTGTACAATCCCCCCATTTTTGCACACTTATTTTTCTTTAATATTTCTTTTAGCTCTAAATCTGGTTGCATTGAAATATTAATAATTTGGTTAATCTCACTAATAACCTGATTATAAAAATCAATACCTTTTTGATTTAAAACTGAATTTAAAAAATCTACAGCAAATATTTGATTTAATGAAGTAAGAGATTTATCAGACAAAAGGTTCTTCAACTGTTTATTTAATTCTGTAATTATTTTTGGAGCAACTTCTTGTAACTTGTTAAACACTCTCAAGTTGGATAAAAATTTTGGAAAATTTTCATGCACAATTCTGTATGCAATAGATGTTGAAATAGCTTCAGAACTATACACATTTTTTCGATTTTCAAAAAAACCTTTGAAATAAGTAGTAAATTTACAAAAACTTCTAATAACCTTCTTTTCTGATTCATCTGTCAATTTAGAAGGTAAAATATCATTAAATAATTTTTCTTTAAATATATCATCAAAATTTGCATAAGAAGAATTTTTAAATAGTTTTACTATTTCCCCTCTTTTCGCATCTTGCAATTTTTCTAACTTTTCTTGATATTTTTCATCATTACTATCATTTAAAACACAATTAACTAAATCAGACCAATCCAATTTAACGCACGCAAGTGAATTATCAATAAATTCTCTATGAAAAGAATCTATTATTTCCTTTGCAAGAATATAATCATCATTACGTTTTTCATCTTTTTCTATAACTTTATTTTCAATAATATAATCTAAAGTTTTTCCAATTGGTTTCAACTCATTTTTAAGAGTTATACTTTTTTGATAACCAACATTTTCATTAAATGATTTTATTAATCCCATAAACACCTCACTTTTAAAATTTTCAAATACTATATAAACTATATCAGAAAATAAATTAATATACCATATATAAATATAATTTTTTGACAGTATTAACAATTAATTTTTGTATTATACTATTTTATTATACTAATACATAAATATTTATTATATATTATTACTTTTATATCTTTTTAAAATCATTACTTGTACGTTAAGTAACCTTTAGATATTTTTTTAATATCTGAAACAATAAACATTTCTAATAATAAAACATAAAATTATACATAATATTTTCGTTATAAAATTATTGATTATGAATAATTAAGTAAAAATAATTAAAATAAGAGTATGAATGCAAAAAAACTTAATAAATATTCTTCTATAATTAAAAAAAGGAAAAACAGCAACAACCTAAAAATATAGAAATTCCTCTTACCAACAGAGGAAATAAAGGGTTGATAGTAATAAAATAAGAGCTCATAGGTGCATAACCGTTAATTAACCCTCAATTTCAACTCCCAACTATGCACAAAGAGCTTTACATATTTAATTTAATTATTAAGAATGTCTCTATAGTTAACTTGTTTACCATCAACATAACATTCAATTAAATCATCATTTTCATAAACTAACTTTAATGAAAAAACCTCCGTTCTGGTTTCAAGTAATTTAAAAAATACCTTATCTCCCTCCCATAAAGGCAAATCAAAAATTTTATCCTTATCAACCCACTCTAAATTACCTTCATCACAAGAACTACGTATTTCACCTAAAAAATCATCAGAGGTATATAAAAACATATACACTGGATTATAACAATTTGATAAAAAAGTTATAAATCCTCTAAATTTATAAGTATTTAATGTAAGTCCTGTTTCTTCTAAGGTCTCTCTAACTAGGCATTCATCAGGAGATTCACCTTTTTCTAAATGCCCACCAACTCCAATCCACTTTCCTTTATTAATATCTTCATTTTTTTTGACTCTATGCATCATTAAATATGCATTATTCTTCTCAAGATAACAAAGAGTAGTAAGTTCCATAGTAATCTAATATTCATTTTGTTCATTGATTTCTAAAATATTGGGTTATAATTTATCAATAGTTGAATAAATTAAATCAGTAACATAAATAATTAATCTATGGTCTACTGGTACCTTATCTCTTGAACCTTTTATATAACCTTTTAAATAACCCGTAGCATCGTATTCATATCCGATTAATTTTGAAACATTTTCAACCACCGTTTCAGCTTCTGTTTCACATATTACATTATCCAAAGAATCTCTATAAGGAATATGTGGTAATTTTCTAGTTGATAATTCCAAAATTGATCTATTTATACCTACAGTATTATGACCTAAAAGTATATGAGCAACCTCGTGTATAATTGTATAAATTTTAGAACTAACAGAACTTATATCTTGGTTTATAACTATAATAAAAGGTGTTTTATGTTCCGCTTTTTTATAAAAATATGTGGTATGCGTATTTAATAAAACCGACTTACCAGCTTGCGAACTCCCAAATTTTGCTTCATCATAACTAATACCAAGTTCCTTTGAAAGATTTTTGAATTTATCATAATACTCTATTGGAATTTTATCTAAACTAGGTAAAACAGGACTTGTAAAAGAATTGATTGTGTATTTAGGCTCTATCCCATTTTCTGTATCAGAATATTCATACACTATTTCAGAAGGACCAAAAGGTTTCATAATTATAATAGGAACAGCTGATGCTTTTATATCTCTATTGAACTGCTTTTTCCATCTAGCAGCAGTATGAACTAAAACAGATCCTGGTCTTTGTAAATAAATTAAACCACAATTATAAAAAGAGTACTTTTGAACCTCCTTTCTATTTCTAAAAGGATATGCACAGAATTTAAAGTACTTAAAAGCATTATCTAGCAAACCTCTAGAATAAAGTTCATGCATTAATGACAATAACCCTATCCCCTTGCGTTTACTTTTTTTAAGTTCCTCAAGAGTTTGTTCTGTACTATTATTGTTATTTACTTTTACTATTTCATTACCCATATACTTATCCACTATTATTAATAAATCTAAAAATTTTTAAGCAAAGTATATACTAAATATATCAATATATCAAATATGTTTTACAAAAATTAAAAATTCATTAACTTTAGTAATAAGCTTAATAAAATAATCATATAATAAAATATTGTCACCAATCACTTTTTTTTGAAACAACTATACCCTAAAAAATTTTTATCACTCGCTACAAGCCATTCTTAAAATTTCAGAAATAGCTTCTTTATTAAATTGCATCTTTTCTCCTAAAGGTAACTTCTTTGTTCTATTAAGATTATCTAAAACTTTCGGTATACAATCTTCATGGATACCTAATTCAAACAATGATATTGGCATGTCTATGGATTTGAAGAAATTTTCAATATCTGAAATAACTTCTTCTGCAGATAAAACTTTAAATACTCTGCGTCCAAGTTGTTCTAATTTATCTCGTTTATTAGCTATATCAAAACGCAATAAAGACGGTAAAATAGCTGTTAAACTCTTACCATGATCTACACCATATAACGCAGTTATTTGATGACCTATATAGTGAGTAGTCCAATCATTAGGTACACCTATACCAATAATTCCGTTTAGTGCAACAGTAGCAGACCACATAAAATTACCCAAAGCAACCAGATCATTCTGACCATGAATAACCTGTTGACTTATATCAATCAAGCTACTTATAATCCCTTCTGCCCATCTATCCTGAATATTTGCATCAGCAGCATATGTTAAATACTGTTCTGTAACATGCACAAAACTGTCAGCCAAACCATTCTTTATTTGATTAACTGGTAATGTTAAAGTATATCTAGGATCTAATACTGAAAATTTTGGAAAAACTGCAGGCGATGAAAGATCTAATTTTTCTGAAGTAGAAATTCTACTAATTACTAAATTAGAATTCATTTCTGAACCTGTTGCAGGTAAAGTAAGCACAGTTCCTAAAGGAAGAGCATCTGATAAATATTCTACTGGTGCATTCATTAAATCCCATGGTTCATCAGACCTATTCCACTTTGCAGCAAGGGCTAAAAATTTTGTGGCATCAATAACAGAGCCTCCACCAACTGCAAGCAAATAATCAATATTACTTTCTTTGATAATTGATAAAGCTTTTACTAGAGTTTCATATTTAGGATTAGCCTCAATACCACCAAACTCCTCAAAATATCTATCCCCTAAGACACTTTCTACTTCAGCGATTACCCCATTAACCTTAGCACTATGACCATAAGTTATTAAAATTCTTGAATTCTTAGGTATCTCATTATCTAAAGCAAGAATTTGTCTTTCTCCAAAAAATATTTTTGTAGGGTTATAAAAATTAAAATTAAACATGATTATTTACTCTTAAGTTCCTTATCAATATCTGCAATAGCCTTTTTTAAATGTGTTATCATAGATACAGACTTACCATCTTCCAAACACCACATAGTTGTCTGTACAAATTGTTTTACATTATAATGAGGTTTTCTATTTTTAAAATAATCCATTAATCTGATATATAAAGATTTTGCTTTTAAAATATCTTTTGCAACCCCGTCACCGTTAAAATAACATAATGCTAAAGTTTCAAATGCTGGTAAAAATCCATCATTTACAGATTCTTCTAAAGTTGCAACAAATTCGGAAGTCTTATTTTGGTCTTTATAAACCATTGCTAAATTAAATCTTGCATTAATTAACCCAAACTCTGCAGCTTTTTTAAAATATTCAGAAGCTTTATCTAGGTCTTTTTCATAACCTTTTATACCATCATAATACCAAGAACCAATTTTATTTAATGCAGTAGAAATATTTTGTTCTGCAGCCTTTTGATATAATTCTTTTACATATTCATCTTTATTTTCCGCATTTAATATTCCCTGCTCATAAAAATCTGCAAGATCTACCATTGCATCATAGTTATTAGCCTTAGTTGCTAGCAATAAATAATTGAACGCTGTACGATAATTTGCAGGAACTCCTATACCATTAGCAAAACAAAGAGCATAATCTCTTAAAGCAGGACCATAATTCTGAACAGCTGACTTAAGTAGCCAATTTACTGCACGTCTAACATCAGGTTTCTTTTCATTTAAACCTAGGTATAAAATTATTGCATAACGATATTGAGCAACAGGATCTCCTGCTAATGCGGATTTCTTTAAATAATTCTCTGCTATTTTAAATGATTGTTCAACACCATCACCTTCTAAATATTTAATACCAAGCGATGTACAACTATCAAGTTCACCATCATCAGCTTTTTGTTTTAAAGAGGTTATATCAAATTCTTCCATATAAAAAAAATCCATCAATCTAATATCATTTAATTACATGTATTTATTTTGATACAAATAGTAGAAAAAATGTTAAATATCTATGTTTTTATTATTTAATGAATGAAATACATCACAAATTGAATCAATAATAAAAATAAAAAAAGGAGTCTTACGACTCCTTAATTTACTAGCTACAAACTAAGCTGCAGCTTTTGCCTTTTCAACTAATATAGTAAAAGTAGCCTTGTCATGAACAGCTATATTAGAAAGAATCTTACGATCGATTTCTACTGAAGCCTTCTTCAAACCACTTACAAACTTGCTGTAAGATAAACCATTCTGACGAGCAGCTGCATTAATACGAACAATCCATAACTGACGGAACTGACGTTTCTTTTGACGACGGTCACGGTATGCGTATTGACCAGCTTTAGTAACTGCTTGTACTGCTACACGATAAGTACGTGAACGAGCACCATAATAACCCTTTGCAGCCTTTAAGATCTTCTTATGACGTGCATGAGCGATAACACCGCGCTTAACTCTTGCCATTTTGACTACTCCTTCCCTTATGCGTATGGTAACAAATTAACAATGTTATGAATATTTGACTTATGCAACATAGCCATAGCACGTAAATGACGCTTACGCTTAGTAGACTTCTTTGTCAAAATATGACGATGGTTACAGTGCTTGCACTTAAAACCATTAGCGGTTTTCTTAAAGCGCTTGTGAGCACCCTTATCTGTTTTTAACTTTGGCATAAATAAACTCCGCATTGGATGTTAACACAAATAATACAGGGAGGTCTTGCGACACTTGTATAACCCCTTATTACTACTTCTTTTTTGGTGACAACACCATGACTGCTTGGCGACCTTCAAACTTTGAAGCTGACTCTACCACTGCTAGATCTCTATCTTCACAAAGTTCTCTTTCGATACGCTTCATTAAATCTAGACCTATGTCCTGATGAGCAATTTCTCGACCTCTATAACGCATAGTTACTTTAGCCTTATCACCATCTTCCAAAAAGCGAATCAGGTTGCGTAGTTTTACCTGATAATCGCCTTCGTCAGTTCCAGGTCTGAATTTTATTTCCTTAACCTGAACCTGCTTTTGCTTTTTCTTTTGCTCTTTTTGAGCCTTACTCTTTTCGTAGAGGTATTTCCCAAAATCCATTATACGACAAACAGGTGGTTCGGCATTTGGACTTATTTCAACTAAATCTACACCAGCTTTCGTTGCTAAATCTAAAGCATCATCTGAATTCATGATACCTAAAGCTTCACCGTTCATACCGATTAAACGCAATTCACGGTATTTAATTTCACCATTTATCTTGGTTTTATTGGCTTGTTGTTTGCCAGTTTTCTTTACGTTATTAATGGTTTATTCCTCCACTGTCTGAATTCCGCGTGATATGATATCTTTTTTGATCAAAGAAATCAAGTCCCCAATACTAAATTTTCCTAGATCTTCGCCCTTTCTAGTTCTTACAGAAACTTCATTAGCTTCAACTTCTTTCTGACCACATACTAACATATATGGTACACGCATCATGGTATGTTCACGAACCTTAAAGCCAACTTTTTCATTTCTTAAATCAGCCTTAACACGAATACCAGCTTCATCTAAAGCATCTGCAACCTTTTGAACGTAATCAGCTTGAGAATCTGTAATACCCATTACTACTGCTTGTAAAGGAGCCAACCAAGTCGGGAAGCTACCTGCATATTCTTCAGTTAAGATACCAATAAAGCGTTCCAAAGAACCTAAGATTGCTCTATGAATCATAATTGGAGTATGTTTTTCATTATCTTCACCAATATATGTAGCATCTAAGCGACCAGGCAAAAAGAAGTCTAACTGCACTGTACCACACTGCCATGCTCTACCTAAACAATCGTGTAACGTAAATTCGATCTTTGGACCATAAAAAGCACCTTCACCAGGCTGATATTCAAATTCAAGACCATTTGATTTTAGAGCTTCTGCTAAATCTGCTTCGGCACGATCCCACATTGCATCATCACCTATTCTCTTTTCTGGTCGAGTTGATAATTTAACATCTATCTTGTTAAAATTAAATGTTGAGTAAATATCGTAAACCATCTTTATACAGCCACTCACTTCACTCATAATCTGATCTTCTGTACAGAATATATGAGCATCATCCTGAGTAAACCCTCTAACACGCATTAATCCGTGCAATGAACCTGATGGTTCGTTTCGATGGCAACTACCAAATTCAGCCATACGAATTGGTAAATCACGATAAGAGTGTAATTTTTGATTAAAAATCTGAACATGACCAGGACAATTCATTGGCTTAATTGCATATTCTCTGTTTTCAGAACTTGTAGTAAACATTGCTTCTGAGTATTTTGCCCAGTGTCCTGAACGTTCCCACAACACTCTATCCATCATAAATGGACCTTTTACTTCAATATACTTATATTGATGTAATTTTTCTCTAATAAAGCTTTCTAATGTTCTAAACAAAGTCCATCCATCATTATGCCAGAATACCATACCTGGAGCTTCTTGTTGCATATGATATAAATCAAGCTGTACACCTAACCTACGATGATCTCTCTTTGCAGCCTCTTCCAATCTCTTTAAATATGCTTCTAAATCTTTTTTATCAGCCCAAGCTGTTCCGTAGATACGCTGCAACATCTTATTTTTTGAATCACCGCGCCAATATACACCAGAACACTTAGTAATCTTAAAATTATGACAAAAACGCATATTTGGAACATGAGGACCTCTACACATATCAACATATTCTAAATGATGATATAAAGCAGGATGGTCATCATGAGAAATATTTTCAGTAAGAATTAACTTCTTGTATGGTTCATTTCTTTCATCAAAAACTTGGTAAGCTTTATCCCATGTTACAGGTTCTTTTATTACTTCATAATCCTGCTTTGCTAATTCATGCATTCTTTTGTCTAAAGCATCCAAATCTTCTTCAGTTAAAGAGTGGTCTAAATCAACATCATAGTAAAAACCATTTTCAATAACTGGGCCTATAGCCATCTTTGTATCTGGCCATAATTGCTTTATTGCATGACCTAATAAGTGAGCACATGAATGACGAATTATTTCTACTCCGTCTTGATCTTTTGGAGTGATAATGCTTAATGTTGCATCTTCAGTTATTTTATCACATGCATCAACCAACTTTCCATTTACCTTCCCAGCAACACATACCTTAGCTAAACCAGGACCAATACTCTGTGCAACCTCGTAAACAGAAACCGCATTATCAAAATTTTTAATACTTCCATCAGGAAGAGTAATAGCAGGCATTATACTAACCTCTTGTGTGATACAAACCAAGTATCTTTCACATATAATACTAAAAAATAAGAAAAAACCCTTTTGAATTGTGTATGTTTCATAACAATTCAGCATGTAATATTAATTAGTTAATTTAACTTTTGCAAGTATTTTTTAGTCATCTTACTCTTTCTTTGAATATAGCTTAACTCAAATTTCCCACTAAACAGAAAGAAAAACAAACTAACTAATCTATTTTCTATGCAATTTAGAAACTTATTAAAAATTTGAGTTGCCTTTTTTGAAAAAATTCTATTTGATATAAAGTCTTAAAAATAAGACTTTTGAGTGTGTTTTGCGGTGTAATATAAATTGCAAAAAACAAATTAGAAGCACTAAATATACGAGATTATTCTACACTAAAATGTAGTACAAATTATTCAAAATATTCAACTAAGTAAAATATAACATACAAAAATTCTGTTGTTTTGTTGTTAAGTTATTGATTTTGATAATAATTATTAGCTTATTTACCATTTTCAGGTCATAGGTTGCTTAAAATTTTACAAGGCAAATTAAAAAACTCCTAAACCACGAGGACTAAAAATTGATTGGTCAAGTTTCCAATAATTCAGTGGAAAACTTGAGTTACTTAATTCATAGAAAATAATATAAAAGCATAAAAAATGCCCACCTTGTCATCAGTGAGCTAAAGACATTACATTTTGACAGAAAAGTTTAATAGAGTTTATTTAATTTCTTATTTGTATTTGTAAATCTTCTTTTTCTACAACATTATTCTTTTTATCTACATGAAATGAATTTAATATAGGAATATCATTCATCAGAGATAATATTAAATAAGATGCATTAACATCAAAAGAAAGTCGCTTATCTTCTTCTGACGGACGTGATGGTGATTCTGGATGCGAATGCCAATTTCCCAATTGCTTTAAACCATTTGCTCGCATATCTAAAATTGCTTGCAACTGCTCTTTTGGGTCAATTGTAAAATGTTCGTTAGAAGCATCTTTATTTGTTAAAAAATAAACTTTTTTAATTTCTTTAGTTCCATCTTCATGAATTACACCACCCACTAAACCACAAGCTTCATTTGGTAATTCTTTACGTGAGTAATCCACTATTTTTTGAAACCAATCATTACTTAATAATACTTTAGCCATGTTATTCCTTTAATTCACAAGAAGGAAGTTCATAATCAATTAATTCAGTTATGGTAGGATTCTTACCGCACACTGCACATCCTTCATTATGAGATTTATGTATATCTGGTAATTTAACCTTTCTAAATTCCTGATTAATTGCATCATAAGTTAATAAATAACCAGTAAGTAATTTACCAACACCTGTTAAGTATTTTATAGCTTCCATTGCTTGCAAACTACCTATAACACCACCCATTGCACCTACAACACCAGCTTGTTTGCAAGTTGGAACAGCATCCTTTGGAGGAGGTTCTTTAAACACGCAACGATAACAAGGACCCTCGCCTGGTACATAAGTCATTAATTGTCCTTTAAATCTAATAATACCAGCATGACTAAAAGGTTTCTTTTCCATTACACAAGCATCATTAATTAAAAACTTGGCTGGAAAATTATCTGTACCATCAATAATAAAATCATAATCTCTAATCAACTCTCTGATATTAGAAGAATCCACAAAAGTTTGATATGTCTTTACCTCTACATCAGGATTTAATCGATTAATAGCAGCTTTTGCTGATTCAACTTTAGGTATATTAATGGTTTCTGTTGAGTGTATAACCTGTCTCTGTAAATTTGATAAATCAACAACATCAGCATCAACAATACCAATTGTACCAACACCAGCTGCTCCAAGGTACAATGCTGCAGGAGCTCCCAAACCACCAGCTCCTATAATAAGCACTTTTCCATTAAGTAACTTTTTTTGTCCTTTTACTCCAATTTCTTTCAAAATTATATGCCTTGAATATCTAGTTATCTGTTCGTCTGTAAAAGCCATAATTCACTACCTTACATTACTTATTTATTTAATTGTATAATCAATTTTCTTTTAAAACTTTTTTTAATGCACTATCAAAATCTTCAATTAAATCCTCAATATCTTCTATACCAACGCTTATTCTGATTAGATCATCATAGACACCTGCACTTTTTCTCTGTTCTTCTGTACTATGCACTGCAATAGTTGACGCAGGATGAACAACTAAGGTTCTAACATCTCCTATATTAGAAACTCTATAGGCAAATTTCAGCTCTCTTATTAAATCAAATGCTATTTTTTTTGTACCTACTCTTATAGTAACAATTGCACCAAAACCATTTTCAAATTGACTTACTGCGATATTATGCCATTTACTACTTACAAGTCCTGGATAATTAACCTCAATACAGGGGTAATTTTTTTCAAACCATTCAGATAAAGCTTTAGCATTAAAACTTTGACGTTCCATTCTTAACCCTAAAGTTTCCATACCTATCATATTTAGATAAGCATTCTGGGGTGCTAAGCAAGCTCCTAGATCTCTAAATAAGCCATCTCTTAGTTTAGCAACAAATGCAAGAGGTCCAAATTTTTTTACATATTCCTGGAACTCTGGAAATAATTCTGAATTCCAATCAAATTTACCATTAATTGTCAAAACACCACTAATAGAATTACTACTCCCATTTATGTACTTGGAAGATGAATTAATAACGATGTCAGCGCCATGATCTAACGGTCTTATTAGATAAGGTGTAGAAACAGTGTTATCTATTATCAATGGTAATTTTCTTTCATGAGCAAATTCTGCTAAAGCTTTGATATCTGTTACGTCTAATCTAGGATTTCCTATCGTTTCAGCATAAATAGCTCTTGTACTAGGAGTTATTGCTTTTGCAAAACTTTCTAGATCATTATTTTCTACAAATTTTGTTGTAATTCCTAGATTCTTTACATGTTCAAAAAAATAATATACACCTCCATATAGGCTGGCACTAGCGACAACTTCATCTCCTGACTTTAAAATATTTAATAAAGTATTGGTTATAGCAGCCATGCCTGATGAAAATGCTACAGAAGCTATTCCATTTTCTAACATGGTAATCCTGTTTTCAAAATTTGATACCGTTGGATTGCCTGTTCTCGTGTAATTATATCCCGGTGCCTTATGTGAAAAAACGTTCGCTAACTCTTCCGCACTACTGTAATCAAATGCTGTGTTTTGATATACAGGAGAAAGAGTCGCCCCGAAACGTTCATTTCTAAGAACTCCTGCATGTAATAGTGCTGTGTTAAATTTCATACCATACATTCTCTATCAAAATACTATACTTTATATTAATAGACTATAATACGCCAAAAAGTAAAGTTGTCAAGATAATTTATATAATTCATATCAACTTAGTATATTTTTATTTTGTTAGATATTTATCAAAATAATTCTATTATTTATTTTTAAGATATAAGATAGCAATTGCTATATAACCATTTTTCAACTAAAACACCATTTAATAAAGAGTAATTATTTTATCTTCAGTCTATAATTTTTTATTTTTATTGTTTATTGACTATTTTTTAAATTTAAATTCTGCTTTGTGTTGCTAATCAATAAAATTTTTTCAACTTAGCTTCAACTTCTTTAGTAGCTTGATTTACAACTACTACTGTTAAATAGTTATTTCCTTTTTATATTATATTAGGACTAAATAATTTTTGGGTTTGTTTTCATAGCTATAAATTTGTTGCCATATCAAATTCTTTTGTAAATTTCGAATAATGACCCACAATCTAAGTTATTCAACAAATTTCTATGAATCTATAGCAGAATTATTGACGTTAATAAATTTTTTTAATAGAGTATAAGCAAAAAACATTTCACATTAATATTTCGTTTTTTACAATTATAAAAACACAGAAAATTTTTGCATGATGTACGTCACTAAATAGAACGCTTGCATTGAAATAATTAATTGTTTCTTTTTTACTCGAATTTTTATTACATATTAGGTAGAAATATGAATAATATTAAATTCATTAGAAATACATCTACAGGATTAGAAGTAATAAGATATGAAAATGTTAGCATTTCATATCCTGAACACACTCATATAGGGCATTATGTTTTTGGTATTGTAACTGCAGGTTCAATTGAAATATGTATTAACCATGAAAAGATTATTTGTAGTGAAGGTGAAATATTTTCAGTCGCATTAAACATTCCTCATGCGATAAATCCTATATCTGAAACGTATTCTATGATAAGTATCTGTATTCCACAAAAGGATAATGTTCAACGAGAATTAGATATTATAAGAAATGAAATAATAGGTAATCCTGAAGTTGAAATAAGTATTCCTCAAATGTCAGAAAAAGTTCATATTAGTCAGTATCATATGATTAGAAAATTTGCTTCTGAAAATGGATTAACTCCACATAAGTTTCAAATACAACGTCGTATTAGAAAAGCTATGGAATTATTATTAAATGGAACTAAGGTTGTTGATGTGGCTTATATGTTAGGTTTTTGTGATCAAAGTCATTTGTGTAGAGTTTTTAAAAAGCAAGTTGGAATGTCTCCTGAGGATTTTATAAATTCCGCAATTTTATCCAAGTCAGACGAATAAAGATTTCATAAAATACATTCATCTTTTGAAACATAGGAGAATAAAGATGAAAAAAGATATTTTTGAAGCTTTTAATAATGGCATTTTAGAAACAATTGATGGTACTAAAGCTTTTGATAAACTTGATTGGAATAAACATCCAACCTTTGAAGGTGTTGAATTAAAGCATATCGTAAGTGGTAAAGATACAAACATGAAATTTAGCTATCATTTAGTTAGAATCGCTCCAAATAAGGCTATTAAAAATCATGTTCATGCAACTCAACTTGAAACTCATGAAGTGATTGCAGGTCATGGAGTATGTGTAAATGATGGTAAGAAAATAACTTACAAAACTGGCGTAATAACCATTATTCCAGAAAATGTTCCTCATGAGGTAATTGCAGGAGAAGAAGGATTATATTTATTTGCTAAATTTATGCCTGCATTATGTTAGACTAATATAGTAAAAATTCTCAAATTAGCGGACTATATCACAATATAGTCCGTTAATGACATTAAGACTTATAAGAGTACATTATAATGCCGCTAATTAGGATCTATAAAATTATACAAATTGTTAATAATTATAATCTTTTAACCTAATTCCTGCTT
>JBJFGR010000020.1:0-77749 GCA_051892875.1 Succinivibrionaceae bacterium | reverse complement strand
TAGCTTTAGCTATCAGCTCTGTTTCAGCTTCTGCTGTTGATTTTCATGGTTACTTTCGTGCAGGTATGAATGCCAACGTAGAAGGTGGTGATGTTGTTTGTACTAGCAAAATGGTTGGTCGTTTAGGTAATGAATGTGATACTTTTGCAGATTTAAGCTTAAACCAAGAAGTGTATAATAAAGCTAATTCAAAGTTTACTGTATACACTACTTTAACTCATCAAATTAATAATGATACAGGTGATAGCTGGCAAGGTGGTAATACATTATTTAGAGAAATGTATGCTAAATATGATACAGCTAGTGGTTACTCAATTTGGGCTGGTAAAAGATTTTATCAACGTAAAGACATTCATTGGTTAGATAATTACTACTTAAATAACTCAGGTAACGGTGTAGGTATCGAAAATATTGATGTAGGTTTGGGTAACTTAAATTTTGCTGTATTAAAAAACATTCATGAAGGAATCCCTGCTTACAAATTTGACACAAGATTAAATGCTATTCCTGTAGGTTTTGGTTCATTAGATGCTGCTGTAATTGTAGGTGTACCTCTTTCATCTAAAACTCAACGTTATGGTGCAGATCAACACAATGAAAAAAGAAATGATAAAGTCTCAAACGAAGTTGGAGTTGCTGTAACTTTGGATCATTTATATAGTGGCAATAGTATAATGAATCACTTTGTTGTTCAATACGGCAACAATGGTTTTGCAGGTTATCAAGATGACTTAAGCGGTTATGAATACCAGCAGGTTAAGAAAGCACAATCTGCTCGCATTATCGACTGGGGTACTTTAGATATTGGCGATTTTGGTTTGGGATACTCTTTCATATGGGGACACAGACATCAAGATGAAGTTGGAGAACAAGAACGCAAGCATGCATGGATGTATAGCGTTGTATTGCGTCCAGAATATAAATGGACCAATTATACTCGTACAACTTTGGAATTAGGTTATACTCAACAAAGAAGTGATGATGGCGAATTCTTTATTGACAATAAATACAACTCTCACCTCTACAAAGATCCTGAATTATACAAAATAACAATAGCTCAACAATTTACTCCAGGTAAAAGTATTTGGTCTCGTCCTGCAATTAGATTCTTTGCTTCTTATGTAGCAGGTTCTGGTTTTGCTAAAGATAATTGGGATAATACTGGTAAAAAATGGAATGACGGCTATGCTTCAAGTCATCGTGGTAACACATCACAAGTTATCGTAGGTACTCAAGTTGAAGCTTGGTGGTAATTTTCTAATTTTATTCAATATATAGTTTTTTAGGGAGGGAAACCTCCCCTTTATTTTTATACACAAAAAATAAAATTAAAAAAAATAAAATAAAAAAATAAAAAATAAAACTGTAATAAAGACTATTAAACTTTCAAATAATAAATATATAAAGAATATAGAAAATGATTATGGTTGCTAATAACCGAAATGTTAAAACTTTTGATTTCTTTCTATATAGGCGAACACTTTGAATTAAAATCCAAATTTATCCGCCCTATCACTTTAGGAATTACTTTTTTACTATTAAAATTCCATAAAATCAGTACTCTTGCATGGATCACTTTCCATCTTGATTTCTTTTAATATTTTCAATAAGGCTATTTTACTCTTAATTCGTTCAATATCACGCCAACGAGCTTTTGTTTCCTCCTTTTTTGTATTAGAAACATTTTCATTAACAGTTGTTACATCCCCTGCTATCGCAAGAGTTTGACGTCTAGCCATAACGACCTCCTGTGTGTATTTGGACGATATGGCATCATAATGCAGTAATTTATAACATTTAACAACTATGAATATTGAATAATGAAAACCTTTTCACATTATTTATAAATTTTTTATTAATTCTTCTGCGTATTCCTCAAAAAAACCTTCTAAAATTACCACTGCAGATTGAGAATCTACAACTCCTTTTGTCAATCCTTTGTAACCTTTATTCGAAAAAATATAGTCTCTAGCATATTTTGTTGATAATCTTTCATCTTTAAAAAATACTCTTTTGTTATAATTTGCCGATAACCTATTTCCAAATTTCTTAGCCTTATAAGTTACGTCTTGATATGAACCATCCATGTTTAAAGGCAAACCCACTACAAAACAATCAGGTTCCCACTCTTTTATTACTTTTTCTAACTGCTCTTTATTTGGTATACCGTCAATAGACTTTATCGCTGCTAATGGTTCTGCAGTTCTTGAAATAATATTACCTATGGCTACACCTATACTTACAGTTCCAAAATCAAAACCTAAAACTCGTTCATACTTCTTTTTTTTAGACATTTATTTTCCTATTTATTACTTTCATTAACATTATTTATTGAAATATTTTTAGCAAAATCAGGAATTAAATCGAATCCACAAGCTTCTGTTGGGCGCCAATTTTTCCCAAAAAGTTTTATAGGTACAATTGGTTGATAATTTCTTATAGACTCATAACAAAAATTACCAACTAATGCATATAATGATTTAGGCTCTGAATTTGATACAATTATTGTATTTTTTCCTTTGTTTTTTCTTGAACGTAGTAATTGTCCTAGCGTTTGTTGTTGAGCATCTGATAATTTTTTATTATCTACAGCTATTTCATCTAAAACTAATAAATCTATATCTATTAAATAATCTTCATACTTTGCTAATTCCCCACCAAAAGACCCCAAGCTTATCATTTTTTTCCACATCGTTCTAAATTGAATTAATAAAGCATCTTTATAATGCTTTCTTATATATCTGTGTGCAATAGAACCAGCTAGCATAGACTTCCCTACCCCAAAATCTCCAAATATCCACAATAAACTTCCTGGGGTATTGCTTTTTTCATATTGAGAATTTACATAACTATCAGTGCATTGCTCAAACATTATACATATTGAATCAACCCACTTTTTACAATACTCTATCTTTTCTCGATAATCTTCACAGCCATTATCCTGCATATTTTCAAATTCCCAATAAGGATTAACATCGCAGTTCTCTAATAAATACGCTAAGCGTTTTTGCTTAAAATCTTCTCTTATTTTTTTTATATCTTCTTCTAAATTATCTATGTAGGATTTCTGTACTTCTTCAAACGTCTTAATAGGTTTACCAGTGAGTTCCTCAAACTGTCGCTTTAAATTATCAATATTTGATATTTGTTCATTATCAATTTTTTTTGTGCATAATGACACCATTATGTCAAAAAGTTGTTGCTGAATTCTTCTACGTTTATCTAATCCATCAAAGCTCATATTGTTTACATCCATCAATACTGAAAATAAAAAGTATATCTCATTTTATCAAAATCATTAAAAAAGCTCTATCAACTTGCATATAGATTCAAATTCTCAATGGTTATTTTTTACAAAGTTCAAGATCCACATATAAAATATTTTCAATAAAATTATGCAACTGATATAATTGCATAATATTCAATGCTTTATATAACGGAGGTTTTATGGCTACAATAAAGGATGTGGCTAAACTTGCAAATGTTTCTGTTGCTACTGTTTCAAGAGTTATAAATAACTCAAATAAAGTTTCCCCAGAAGCAAAAGAAGCTGTTTTAAAAGCTCAAAATGAATTGAACTATCATCCTAATATCACCCCAAAAGTTATTCAGCACCAATCATCTGACTGCATAGGTGTCGTTGTAGCAGACTGTAGCGACCCATATTTCGGTACAATGGTTCGTTCAATCGATGCAGAAGCTGTAAAAAATGGTATGCATATAACTGTGGTAAATGGTTATCATAACGCTCAAAAAGAATTATTAGCTCTTAAATACCTAATTTGTGTTCGTTGCAATTGTATTATAGCTCACACCCCACTTATTGATGATGCCGACCTTGCTAATATAATGACCACAAATAAATCTATTGTATTAATAAATAGAAATCTTCCTGGTTTTGAAGATAGATGTATACTCATTGATGATTTAACAGGTGCCTATCTTGCTGTAAAACATTTAATTGCTAACGGACATCGTAACATAGCTTACATAAAATCATTACATCAAATAGATGATGCAACTCTTCGTTTTGAAGGTTACCTCAAAGCTCTTGAAGAAGCAAAAATACCATTTAATAATAATTTGATTATAGAAGCTGAACCTACAGCTCAAGGTGGTGAGGATGGCGCTCAAATGCTCTTAAATTCTAGCCAACCTTTTACAGCTATAGCATGCTACAACGATATGCAAGCAGCTGGAGCTATGGCAATTCTAATTGATAATGATATTAAAATTCCTGATAACGTTTCTATTATCGGTTATGACAACATTTTTATAAGCAGATACTTACAACCTCGATTAACTACTATCTTAAACCCCGTAATGAATATGGCAACAATTGCCGTGAAATTAGCAATTTCTATAACTAAAGGAGATGATACATCAAATTTTCCACGTACATTTACCCCAACTCTTATCAAAAGATTCTCTGTAAAAGATTTAAGAGGTATCTAATTATAAATTATGACTGATAATAATATAAATAAAGAAAATTTGAGTACTCATAAAAGAGTTTTTACTCCGAGAACTCAAAAGTACATAAGTAAGTCTCAAACAAATCCTCACATTACTCTAAGTATGCTAAAACCGAAATATTGGGGCATATGGTTAGGAGTTTTTATTCTTCGTTTTATACTATTGTTTCCTTATTCATGGTTTATGAATTTAGGAAAATTAATTGGCGCTTTAGGATATAAATTAGCTAAAAAACGTGTAAAAATAACTAACAAAAATTTAGAGTTAGCTTATCCTGAATTATCTCCTAATGATCATGAAAAATTAGCTAAAGAACATTTTAAAAATATTGGTATGGCAATCTTCGAAACAGGAATGGCTTGGTTTTGGTCTGAAAAAAGATTAAAAAAACTTGTTCATATAAATGAAAATGAACTAAAAAATGCTAAGAAGCTTGCTGAAACAAATAAAGGTATAGTTGTTCTAACTTGCCATTTTGTAACACTAGAACTTATGGCTCGTATCTATGGATTTTCTATAAAACCTGGTGTTGGTGTTTATCGCCCTAACAATAATATTGTTATGGAATATTTACAAGTTAAAGGAAGAACCCGTTCTAACCTATACTTAGTTGATAGAATTGATGTGCGCCAAATAGTAAAAGCTCTTATAAAAGGTTTTCCTATTTGGTATGCCCCAGATCAAGATTATGGCAAACATTTACCTCATGTTTTTGCCCCATTCTTTGCTGTGAAAGATGCTTGTACCGTTATCGGTACAGCTGGTTTTGCAAAAATAAAAAATACCGTTGTACAACCATCTTACACAATACGATTACCTAATAATAAAGGTTATAAATTAGTTATAAAACCTATTCTTCAAAATTTTCCAAATGGTGATGATTTAATTGACGCTACTACTTGTAATAAAGTTATAGAAGAGATGATTTCAGAAGCACCGGAACAATATATGTGGTTACATAGAAGATTTAAAACAACCCCTGATGGTGTTACTAATAGATATCAATAATGATTTATTATATTTTGGTGTAATGTGTTACACCAAAATATAAATTTTACTTTATTCTTTCATAATTTCATGCCAGCAATTTTGAACAAAAGCTCGCTCTTCATTTAAGGAATCATCATAAACTATTCTATGAAGGCCTTGCAGAGTAAGTTTATGTCCAGTATTTCTAATAGCTAAATAAGAACTTATTAAGCGTTTAGCAACATCTTCTTCTATTAATTTTAACCTCGAACATTCCTCAAAAATTCTAACATTATCAGACCATAAAACAAAATCTTTACATTGTCTAGCATTTTTTAATACTAAGAATTGAGCCATAAATTCAATATCAACCATACCACCTAAACCTTGCTTAATATCGAATGCATCCTTAGGTCCTTTCATTAGACTTGAACGCATTTTATTTCTCATTTCTACAACTTCTGTTCTTAATTTTTCTTCATCACGTTTTTGTCTCAAAACCTGATCTCTAATTGCCACAAATTTATCCAATAATCTTTGAGGACCAAGAACCGCCCTTGCTCTAACTAATGCTTGTAATTCCCAGGTCCAAGCTTTATTTTTTAAATAATTTTCATAACCAGATATGGTACAAATCAATGGACCGCTATCACCCTCAGGACGTAATCTTGCATCTACTTCATAAAGAATACCTGAAGATAATCTCGTACTAAATAAATGCATTATTCTTTGAGCAAAACGCCCGTAAAACATTCGATCAGAAATAGGTTTTTCTCCATTAGTTTCTCCATCTAACTCGTCATCACATAAAAAAACTAAATCTAAATCAGAACCATAACCTAATTCAATTCCACCTAATTTACCATAAGCTATAACACATACACCTTTATCGTCGTTAATTACAGCATTAGACGGTACTCCATATTTATCAACAAGCTGTCCCCAAGCCAAATTTATAACTTCACCCAATATCGTTTGAGCTAAAAAAGTAAGATTGTCACTAACTTTCATTAAGGGTAAAGCACCAACTAAATCAGCTGCACATATTCTTAATAGTTGAATTTGTTTAAATTGGCGTAACGACTCCATTTGTTGTTCCAAATCATTACTTTCAACTCGCAACATAAACTCTCTCAATTCTTGAGGATACTCATCTTGAGAAGGCGGAGTATATAATGTTTGTGGCATTAACAACTCATCTAATAAAACTGGATGCTCTGTTATTTGACTAGCTATTAACTCAGATTTTGAACATAGCTTTATTAAATGATCACAAACACCTGCATTTTCTAATAACAGTTGTAAATAAGTTGTTCTTGATACAATTGTTACTAATAATTTAGATAACCTATCAAATGTTACTATTACATTTTCTTCTAAATTTGCTATTTTATTAAATAAATAAGGTATTAGCTTATTTAATATTTCTCGACCAACTGTTCCTATGGGTTTATTTGAACACTCCGTTTTTAAATAGGCAATATCATTAGCAAGAGTATCGATATCCGTCATATCCTTAAAATGATTGGCTACTATTTTTTTTATTTCATCTTTGCTTAATGGTAGAATCCATAAATCTGTAAATACTTGATCTTCTTTAATTTTATCAGCTTCAGGATCTTGAATTATCAAAGCAAATTCATGATGAATTTGAGTCATAACTTCCTGAATTTTCTTTAAAAACTCATCATAGTTATTAAAATCTAAAGCATGGGCTAATCTTTCTTGATCTAATAATTTATCTGGTAATGTTTGAGTTTGTTCGTCATTGATTTCTTGAAGTATATTTTCAGTTTTTCTTAAAAATCTGTAACTAGAATTTAAAATTTCAAAACTTTCTTCATCTATACAATTTGTTTCTTTAAGATTTTTCAGTACTGACAATAAATGCTTTTCTTGTAGAGGTATCATTCTACCACCACGCATCAATTGAAATACTTGAGCAATAAATTCAACTTCTCTTATTCCTCCTTGACCAAGTTTAAAATTATTATGCAATTGTCTTCTTCTTACTTCAGCTTCGATCATCGCTTTCATTTTTCGAAGAGATTCTACTGCACTAAAATCAAGATATCGCCTAAAAACAAATGGACGTAACATCTGTGATAACTCTATGCTTTCTGGTGTTTCAGCGCCCAATACCCTACCTTTTACCATTGCATAACGTTCCCATGAACGCCCATGATTTAAATAATAAGCTTCTAGAGATGCAAAAGAACTAACTAATGGACCACTATCCCCAAAAGGTCTTAAACGCATATCTACTCGATAAACTTGACCATCAGCTGTTATTTGGTCTAATGACTGTATCAATTGTTGCCCTAGTCTTGTAAAAAATGTTTGATTATCAATTGAACGTCTAGCACCTACAGTCATTCCCCTTGATGGAAAACAAAAGATTAAGTCAATATCAGACGAAAAGTTTAACTCTCTTCCCCCAAGTTTTCCCATACCAATCACTAACATTTTTTGTTGAATGTTTTGTTCAGACATTGGTATTCCATAAAGTTCAGAACACTTTTTGTATAAAAAATCTAAAGTTTCTACAATAATAACTTCTGCAAGAGTTGATAAATGTAAAAATGTTTCTTCAAGTGTGGCTTTATTTAACAGATCTCGAAAGGCAATCACCGACATTTTTTCCTTCCTAAAATCTCTTAAAGCTTTTTTTAAACTAGAATCATCATTTACATTTATACAAGCAAGAATCTGTTGTAATTCTTGCTTATATTTGTCAGAACGTAACTCTGCATCAAATTGCTTTTCTTTTACAATCTTTACCAATATTTGAGGATTTCTTTCAAAAACATTTTGCAAAAAAGATGACAATCCAACTGAATAAAACAGATCATCTTTATAAGGTTCTAAATCTTTAATTTCTTCATCTGATAATTTATTCAAAATTTTTGAAAAATTTAAATTAGCAAATTCAAGACACTTTAATGGTAAAGATTTTTTCATACTATAATTCTCCTTTTGCTAATAAGAAATTAACAGTCAATTTACTAATTAAAAAACTTATATTTGATATTATTTTTTTATATTCTTCTACGGAAAATTCTCTATTTGCTAAAAAAAAACAAACATTTTTTACAAAAATTTCTGCATTTTTGTTATTTTTATTAACTATTAGATTATATAAATATTTTAAATTTTTATATGCCTTATCATTTTTTCCATTGCTCAATATGTAAGCATTTTCATTTATATCTATATATTTTAATATTTCTTTAAAATCTGAGAATTCTTCTGTTATAACAGAAACTTCAGGTAATTTAGAAATACCTGCATATATAGCTGCACGATGCATCTTACTAAGATTCCCCAAACGAAGTATTAAATTATCACTTTTGTGATCTAAAATTTTCATTACAACATTTTTTAAAGTATCAAGAGTTCCTTTCTTTAATTCTAATTCAATCTCTTTACTTTCTATATAACCATCCTTTGATTTATATGTTACTTTATCAAAACATATCTCTACTTCGCCTTGGGCAATTGGGTCTTTTACAAGAAAAATGGTTCTATTACACTTTTGAGACATGTTTTGATAAATTGAATTTTGAACATTATCTAGATCTATTTCTGAAAATATTTCTTTGGGAAATAAAGATAAATTTGGTACATCAGAAACTTTATCTAATTTGATATTATATTCTGGATGAATATGCATTCCCCCTACGACTTGTTTTCTTGTTTTTATTGTCATTTCCCAATTATCATCAGTAGAACGAACTCTCAATGCAATACCAGACTTATATAAATCCTGATTTTTTGTATCGTAATAATAATTTCCCAAAGATAACTCTTCAGATTTTAATATTTGAATTTTTGAATCATTTATTGATTTTTCTAAGTCAGTAACATCCCCTCTTTCAATCATGAATTTTATTTCGATTTCATCTAACATTTTACTTACCTATATTTAAAAACCTCACTAAATTTAATATAAATTCTATCACAATGAACTACAAATGACTGTTTATAAACTCTACTTTTCAATAAAACATATAAAGAATATGTAAAAAATATTTGTAGTAAAAATAGAATATAAGTAAAATGCTAAAAAATGTTTTTATTAAGTGAGATGCTTATGCAAGTTAATTTCTTAAACCTATTCGCAAAATCACCTCTAAAGCCTCTTTATGAGCACATAAAAAAAGTTCATGAATGTTCATGCTTGTTACCTAAATTTTTTGAATATGTATTTTCTGACAATTGGGAGGGTGCTCAAGAAATACAACAACAAATTTCAGCAAAGGAAAAAGAAGCCGATCAAATCAAAAGAAATATCAGAATTAACCTTCCTAACTCATTATTCATGCCTGTTGATAGAACAGATCTTTTAGAAATTATTACCCAACAAGATAAAATAGCTAACAGAGCAAAAGATATAGCAGGTCTAATGTTGGGACGTCATTTAAAAGTTCCTGTAGATATTAAAGAACAATTTATGCGTTATGTAAGCAGATGCCTCGATGCTACAGAACTTGCCACAAAAGTTATACATGAATTAGAAGATTTGTTAGAAACTGGTTTCCGTGGCAAAGAAATAAATGTTGTTGAAGGCATGGTAAAAGAACTAGATCTTATAGAAGATGATACCGATCGTCTACAAATAGAAGTACGTCACGCTCTCTATTTGCGAGAAAATGAATTAAATCCTATAGATGCTATGTTTTTATATACCATACTTAATACAATAGGTGAACTAGCAGACCAAGCTGAAAAAGTAGGATTTACACTAGAACAAATGATATCTAAATCATAACGGAACTAATATATAATGGTTGACTCAGTACTTATTTTTTTACAATCTCATAGCACCTTAATAGTATGTATTGCTTCTGTTTTTGCATTTTTAATGGCTTGGGGAATTGGTGCTAATGATGTTTCAAATGCTATGGGTACATCTGTAGGTACAAAAACACTCACTGTTAAACAAGCAATAATCATAGCTATTATTTTTGAATTTGCTGGTGCTTATTTAGCAGGAGGTGAAGTTGTATCTACTATCAAGGATGGTATTATTGATCCAGAAGCCAATATAGGTCAAGGTGATTTAATATTAGGAATGATTAGTGCCACCCTATCTGCAGGAATATGGTTAATTCTTGCCACATATTTTAGCTGGCCAGTTTCTTCAACCCACTCTATAATCGGTGCTTTATTAGGATTTGGAATAATAAATTCGGGTATTAATTCTATTCAATGGAGTATATTTATTGGAATTGTCGGTTCTTGGATCATAACACCTGTTATAGCAGGTGTTATTTCTTTTATACTCTTTATGCATATTCAAAAATATATTTTTTGTAGATTCCATCCTCTAAGACATGCTAAAAAAATAGCACCCTATTATGTATTTATTACAATATTAATTATTGCAATTGTAACCATTCAAAAAGGTTTAAAGCATATTAATATTCAAATAACAACTGAAGAAGGTTGGTTATTAAGTTTAGCAATAGCAATAACCGTCGGTATTATTTCCAAAATATTTTTAAAATATAAAAAATTTGATAAAACTAAAGAAGCTAAAAAACATTATGCAAATGTCGAAAAAGTTTTTTCTATACTTATGCTTATGACTGCCTGTGCTATGGCTTTTGCTCATGGTTCAAATGATGTAGCAAATGCTATAGGACCTCTTGCTTCTGTTGCAACAGTATTATCAGACAATGCAGAAGAACTAATAGCAAATTCCGCAATGCCTTCATGGGTTTTACCTCTTGGCGCTTTAGGTATGGTTTGTGGACTTGCAACTTTTGGATACAAGGTAATGAATACCGTTGGCAGTGGTATAACCTCATTAACACCAAGTCGTGGATTCGCAGCTCAATTAGCAACAGCTTCTACTGTAGTACTTGCCTCTGGTACAGGTTTACCAATCTCTACTTCCCAAACTCTTGTAGGTGCAATTATGGGAGTAGGCCTTGCCAAGGGTATCGCTGCCATTAATCTAAATGTTGTTAGAAATATTGTAGCTTCTTGGGTTATCACTCTTCCTGCTGGTGCATTCTTTGCAATAATATTCTATTGCTTATTTAAGTGGTTGGTAAAAATATTTAGCTAAAACAACAAGATTACAGATTTCAAAAACGAAATCTGTAATATCATAAAATAGTGTTTTAATACTCTTTTGCATAAATTGAAAAATTTAAGTAAAATAACAATACACATAATACATAATTTTAAATAAACAAGGGATCATTGTGAATAAAAAGAAATTAGGATTAATGAGTTGCTTGTGTTCTTTATCAATACTTGTAAATGCTCATGCTTTAGAAATAACCGAGGAAGGATCTTCTACTGAAGCTACTCCACGGATTATTAAAGAACAACAGATTGATACTTCAGTTCCTGTTAAATCAGAACAAAAAAGTAGTATTGCTTCAGATAAGATTGTTTCAAAAAAAACTACAAATAGTAATAAAACTACTGAAGAAGATGAGATTGATATTTCAAATTTAAGAACTAAAGGTTCTGTATACGTTGCAGATTCTATAGACGTTTATGTAACAAGAGGTCCTGGTCGCCAATATCGTATAAGTGGTACCGTAAAACCTGGTGACAAACTTAATGTTTTAGAAGATGTTAATGGTTACTATAAAGTATTAACTTCTAAAAATAAAATAGTATGGATACCTAAAAAATACACTCAAGATAATATAAGTTATAAAGAACAATCAACCACTCTCGCAAAAGAAAATGCTGAGCTAAAGTATAAACTAGAACATATTGATAGCGAAACCGCTCGTGAATTAAAAGAAGCTACTAAAGAATTAGCTAACTTAAAAAAAGCACATGCCGAACTTCAAGCTATACAATCAGAAGAAGCAAAAAAATTAAAAGAATTAACAAAAGAAAATGAAGACCTTGAAAGTAGATTAGAAACAAAAGATCAAGATATGCAAATCAGATGGTGGAAGCAAGGAGCTTTTATTGCACTGTTAGGGGCCATAGTTGCTGTTATCTTGGTTTACTTACCAAAACCAAGAAGACGTAAAAACGATTACTATTACTAAGTATTAAAAAGGCTTATAACAAGCCTTTTTAACATCCCAAGTAACACATCATTAGAATAATCACCATCTCGATATCTGCTAAAATATTCTTTCTCTTTAATTTGATTCATTGCTTCTTCCTCACTTAATCCGAACATATCTCTTAAGCTTATGGAACTTGAATAACTACAATAGCAAGAATTACATTAGTAGATATTTATAATAATTCTTTAGGCATCATAAAAGATTGCTTCTCTGGATTTGGTCCAATATCATTTACACTAGCAAATCCTTTGGTTTTTAAAAAAATAATTAGTTCCTTAATTAAATACTCTGGAGCAGATGCACCACTTGTAATTGCAATGGTATTAACTCCTTTTAATTCATCTTCATTTAAATCATGATAATCATCAATTAAAAGAGATTTACCACCCGCACTTCTTGCAACTTCACTTAACCTATTTGAATTACTTGAATTTTTAGACCCTACAACTAATATTAAATCTGTATCTTTTACCACATTTTTAACAGCCATTTGTCGATTCTGTGTCGCATAACAAATATCATTGACATTTGGCCCAATTATATTTTCAAATTTTTCTTGAAGTTTTTTTATGGTCAATTGTGTTTCATCAACGCTCAAGGTAGTCTGGGTTACAAAATGTAATTTATTACTGTTTTTTACATTAAGATCATCAATATCTTTTTCAGAGGTCACTATATACATTCCCCCATCTTTACTGGTATATTGACCTAATGTTCCTTCAACTTCTTGATGCCCAGCGTGACCAATCATAATAACTTCTTCATTAAGACTACTCAATCTTCTAACTTTTCGATGAACTTTTTCCACAATAGGACATGTTGCATCAAAAATTATTAACTGTTTTTCAATAGCCTTTTGTTCTATACTTATGGATACGCCATGAGCTGAAAAAACAACAATAGAATTATTTGGTATTTCATCCAATGACTCTACAAAAATCGCACCCTTAGAACGTAAATCTTCTACTACATGTTTATTATGAACAACTTCGTGTAATACATAAACTTTTTTATCAGAAAATTTTTTTAAAACACGCTCAACTATTTCTATAGCACGGCTTACACCAGCACAAAACCCTCTAGGATTTACTAAGATAATTGATTTTTCCATAAATATTCCTACAATAAATTACCTTGTTCATCTTTTTTGTGCATAAACAATTCATAAATAATAATCATAAAAACCCCAACACATATTCCACAATCGGCAATATTAAATGCTGGATAATGATGCTGATTACCATCATATATAATATAAAAATCAAGAAAATCTATAACATATCCATAAACTATACGATCATATAGATTCCCTAAAGCACCACCAATTATCAGACTTAATCCTGTGTTTTTCCATAAACTTGTTAAACAATTATTACGTAAAAGAATTATTAAATACAAACTAATACCAACAGCAAGAATTCCAAATATCACTTGCTGCCACCCTGAATGCTCTGCTAAAAAACTAAATGCAGCACCTTCATTATGTACATGTACTATGTTAAAAAAATCTTTAATTACTGTTATAAAATCATTTACTTGATAGGCTTTTATATTATCTATAATCCATTTTTTACTAAAATAATCTAAAAAAAACACTATTATTGACAATATTAAAAACCATATACCGCTATTTTTTATAGATATTTTTTTATTATTTTTTAAAATTTTGGGCATTTTTATCACATTTTTTTTGATAATTTAGAAAAAAGAGTCCTATTAAATTAGGACTCTTTATTATTAATGATTACGCAAACTTGCGTTCTTCACCATTACCTTCAATGTTAGAAACACATCTTGAACAAATATTTTCATGTCCATTAATAGTTCCAACACTTTCAACGTAATGCCAGCATCTTTCACACTTTTGAGCCTTACTTTGATTAACTTCTATAGCAAAACCTTGAATATCTGCATCAGAGGCCGTTGAAGACCTTTCATCTAAAGGTAATACCGTAATCTTTGAAACTATTTGAACAAAACGTAACTCATCTCCTAATTTATCCAAAATAGTCTTCTTTTGTTCATCTGCATATATAACAACTTCTGCTTGTAAAGAACTACCTATTAGTTTTTCGTTTCTAGCAGCTTCCAACTTCTTATTTACTTCATCACGAATAACTTTAATTTCTTGCCAAAATTCATTATTCATTTCATCAGTTTCTGATAAAGATTCTAAACCTTTATACCATTCTGATGTAAACACATATTTATCACGCTTACCTGGTAATAATTCCCATGTTTCTTGAGCTGTAAAACTTAAAATTGGAGCAAACCAACGAACTATCGCTTCAGCTATTAAATATAAAGCTGTTTGACATGATCTACGAGCTAAACTATCTGCTTTTGCAGTATATTGACGATCCTTAATAATATCTAAGTAGAATGATCCCATATCAATAGAACAGAATTGCATAATCTTCTGCACAACTGTATGGAAATCAAAAGCTTCATAATACTTTTGAATTTCTTCTTGGGTTTCTTTAGCTAAAGATACAGCCCACTTATCAAGAGCAACCATCTTATCAAATGAAACTAAATCCTTTTCTGGATCAAAACCATTTAAATTTGCTAATAAGAAACGAGTAGTATTTCTTATTCGACGGTAAGCATCAGCACTTCTCTTTAAGATTTCATCTGATACTGTCATTTCACCACTGTAATCTGTTGAAGCCACCCATAATCTTAAAATATCTGCACCAAGCTTGTTAACAACATCTTGCGGACTTACAACATTTCCAATTGACTTACTCATTTTACGGCCTTGACCATCTACTGTAAAACCATGAGTTAATACTGTCTTATATGGAGCAACATTCTTAATAGCCACACCAATCATTAATGAAGACATAAACCACCCACGATGTTGATCTGAGCCTTCTAAGTACATATCTGCATCATTACCGTTGTATTCAGGACGCTGACCTACAACCGTATAGCTTGTTGAACCAGAATCAAACCATACATCAAGCGTATCAGTAACCTTTACATATTTATCTTGCTCTTCTATTGTTAATACATCCTTAGGATCTAAATCCCACCAAGCTTGGATACCTGATTTTTCAACTCTCTTAGCAATCTCTTCAATAAGTTCTTGAGTGCGAGGATGTAATTCATTCGTATTCTTGTCTACAAATAACGCAATAGGCACACCCCAAGTACGCTGACGTGAAATACACCAATCAGGACGGTTCTTAACCATTGCTTCTATTCTATTCTGCCCCCATGCAGGAACCCATTGAACATTTTCAATTTCAGATAAAGCCTTAGTTCTTAACCCTTTTTCGTCCATACTAATAAACCATTGAGGTGTAGCACGGAAAATAATAGGACTTTTATGACGCCAACAACATGGGTATGAATGTGTAATCTTATTAACAGCTGCTAAAACCCCCTTTTCTTTAAGTAATTCTACAACCTTTGGATTTGCCTTAAATACGTGTTCACCTGCAAAAAATTCAGTATCAGGTAAAAACTTACCATCAGGACCTACGGGACAAGCAACTTCAAGACCATACTTCTGACCAACCACATAGTCATCCATACCATGACCAGGAGCTGTATGCACAGAACCTGTACCAGAATCTGCAGTAACATGAGCACCTAAAATAACTGGAACAGTAAAGTTTAAGAATGGATGATTAAATCTCAATCCTTCTATTGTAGCACCTTTAACAGTTCCTAATACTTCGTAATCGGTTACACCATACCTTGATAAAGCATCAGCAGCTAATGAAGCTGCTAAAATCAATCTTTCTGAAACTGGTGCCTTTACTTGTATTAACTGATAATCAAAATCAGCATTCATGCAAATAGCTCTATTAGCAGGTAATGTCCAAGGAGTTGTAGTCCAAATTACAGCATAAATAGTACCTTCACCTTCTGATGTATTAAATACAGATAATACCTTGTCTTCTTCTACTGCACTAAACTTAACATCAATTGCATATGATTCCTTATCATAGTATTCAACTTCAGCTTCAGCTAATGCACTACCACAATCAATACACCAATGTACAGGTTTAAATCCTTTAACTAAATGTCCATTCTCTGCAACCTTACCTAAAGCTCTAATAATATTAGCTTCAGTCTCAAAATTCATTGTTAAATAAGGATTATCCCAGTCACCTAAAACACCAAGTCTCTTAAAATCACTTTTTTGAGCTTCTACTTGTGTCTTTGCATACTTTCTGCATTCTTCTCTAAATTCTGCCGCAGTTACCTTTTGACCAGGCTTACCAACCAAACCTTCTACTTTTAATTCAATAGGTAAACCATGACAATCCCATCCAGGTACATAAGGGGCATCAAAACCACTTAATGTCTTAGACTTAATTATAATATCCTTTAAAATTTTATTTACTGAATGACCAATGTGAATATTACCATTAGCATAAGGAGGACCATCATGAAGAATAAAAGACTTTCTACCATGCTTAGCCTTACGAATCTGACCGTATAAATCATCTTCATACCAAGATTTTAACATTAAAGGTTCACGTTTTGCTAAATCACCACGCATAGGGAAACGTGTATCCGGCAAATTTAAAGTGTTCTTATAATCTGTCATTTGTTTATACCATTAAAAAAACTCGGCTATAACTTAAAAAGCTTGCGAGCAACTGTTTCATCTAGCAGTATTTGCTTTTTTAACTCTGTTAACGAAGCAAATTTCTGCTCATCTCTTATCTTTTTTACAAAAGATACTTTTATCTCTTTTGTATATAAATCTTCATTAAAATCAAAAATATAAACCTCTAATCGAGGTTCTTTACCATTAACAGTGGGCCTTAATCCAAGATTAGCTATACCATATTTCTGTTCATTATTTGGTAAAGTTACTATCACAGCATATACCCCAAATAAAGGAATAACTCTTCTATTTAAATTGATATTTGCTGTTGGAAAAGATATTGTCCTTCCAAGTCTTTGACCATGACAAACTTTTCCCCATATATAAAAGTATTCACCCAGTAAAGGAAGTACTTTCTCTACCATATCATTTTGGAGTAAACTTCTAATTAATGTTGAACTTACTCGGTGAGAATCTTTTAAAAAACTACTCATACTCCAAACTGTAAAGCCACATTTTGAAGATAGAGATTCTAATAAATTATAATCACCTTTTCCACTCTTCCCAAAATGAAAATCATCACCTACAACCAAATATTTTACATTTAATTTTTTGTGTAAAATAGAAGTTACAAAATTTGTGGGTGACAATTCTGCAAATTCTTTATTAAAATGAGGACAAAATAATATATCAACACCCAAACGTTGTAATTCTCTATATTTGTCCTTAAACCTACTCAATCTTGCAGGTATTTTATGTAAAGCAAAGAACTCTAGTGGTTGGGGTTCAAAACACATAACAGCAGATGGTATATTTAATTTTTTTGCCTCAGCTTTTAATTTCTGAATAATCTCCCGATGACCTATGTGTACTCCATCAAAATTTCCAATAGTCAGCACAATTCCAGCTTCATTTGTTTTATATGAAGCAAAATTGCGGACGAGTAACATAAACACCTCAAAAATCAAAAAAAGCACTTAATTATATCAAACTTTATAATAAAAATATACATTAATAGATTTCTATATTCAGCCTAACAGACTGTTTTTATAAACCTTTTATATCTTTAAATTTTTTCAGGTTAATACCGAATACAGTTAGTGAAACAAGATATACCATACCGCCAAAACCAATAAGCAAAAACAAATATATGCAAGATCTTATAAAACTCAAATCTGCCCAGTACTGCATACTACTATTCATCTGTTTTTTTATCAAATACAAAATTATACTCATCAATAATCCACTAAGAATTACTTTTATTATAAATTTTATTGTTTTCTTATTTATTGAATAAATATTTCTTTGATGAAGACCTCTTAATAATAAGGTTACATTCACAAAAGATGCTAATGCCGTAGACAAAGCTAAACCAATATATCCAATACCATAATATTTTTCCAATGGATAAACTAATATTAAATTAAATATCATGTTAGAACTCATAGTTATGAGTCCATATTTAACAGGTGTTTTTGTATCAAATTTTGCGTTATAACCAGGAATCAAAACTCTAGAAAGCATTATAGACCATAAACCAGATACAGAAGCTATCAAACTATAAGAAGAACACATAGCATTATCAACTGTGAATTCTCCCCTTAAAAACAACACTCTTATAATAGGTTCTCTCAACATTATCATTCCACACATTGCAGGAATACCAAGTATTAAAACTAATTTAACCCCCCAATCCATAGTTTCAGAATAAGATTTGTTATCACCTTCAATATTAACTTTTGAAAGAACTGGCAATATAACTGTGCTAATAGCTACCGCAAAAATTCCTATAGGAAATTCCAATAATCTATCAGAATAATATAAATAACTAATAGCCCCAGTTGCCAAGAATGAGGCTAACATTGTATTAATCAACAAATTCAGCTGACTTACAGAAACACCAAATATAGCAGGTAACATTAAAGTTTTAATTTTTTTTACACCTTCATGATTCCAGTTAAAACGAGGCTTAACTAACATACCTAATTTATATAAGAATGGTATCTGAAAAAGAAACTGGGTAACACCACCTAAACACACACCTATTGCTAATGCAGTATTTGGATCAATTGTAAATGGTGCAATAAACAAACAACTAGCAATCATTGATATATTCAATAAACAAGGTGTTATTGCTGGTACTAAAAATTTACCATAAGTATTTAAAATACTCCCTGAAATAGCTGTTAAGGTGATAAAAAATAAATAAGGAAGAGTTATCCTTAATAAAAATGATGCCTGAAGAAATTTTTCTCCGTCTGGTTCATTATTCATATAATCCATAAACCAGCCCCAACCAAAGATTGCTGTCACCACAGCACTTCCTATCATACCAGTTACAGTTACCAAAAAAACAATTACAGCCAAAGTACCGACGGAACAACTAACAAAATCTTTTAATTCTCCCTCTGTTTTATTTGCTCTAAATTCAGCCATAATAGGTATAAAAGCTTGACTAAAAGCCCCTTCTGCAAATAATCTACGCAAAAAATTTGGAATTCGGTTTGCGAAGAAAAAAACGTCAGCACTTACACCTGCACCTAACAAATTCGCTATAAATATATCTCTTATTAAACCTAAAATTCTAGATGCAAATGTTGCACATGATGTAATAATACCTGAACGCAGTAATTTAGCCAATTTCTTCACCTATCATTATTTTTATTTATAAGGTTGACATTATACTTATCTATAATGATCATGTCTATGTTGCACAAAAAGAAGGTTGTGGACAATTTACTAGACACCTAAAAGTGAATTATAAAAGGATTAATCAAAGAGAGGCTACAAGCTGTAACATAGAGATAATAATTACAAATCCAATGACAAAAGCATTTTTTTTTGCTAGAATTCACTCTAGTTTATTGTCCAACAGAAGTTAGACTGCAATATGCATAAATTTCCTCAGAATGTGTCTCTTTGTGCCGCAGTCGGTTTCTTTATTTAAGAAAAATGCTAATAACTGCAAGCTTATTTTAGACAACCCACTAAAATAGACAGAATTATTTCTTATAGTTCTTGTATTTATTGCAAAAAAAAACTATAATCTGCGACTAGCGATTTTTACAGTTTTTCTGTTGTTATTAACATTTATACCGATGAACGGAACGATAAACTTTTTGTTTTTATATCATTTACGTTTATCATTTTATAGAATATTTAGGAGTCTACTTTGGCAAATATCAAATCTGCAAAGAAGCGTATTATCACTTCTGAAAAAAACCGTGTACGTAACGTTGCTCAACGTTCAGCTATGCGTACTGCTGTAAAGAAAGTTGTAGCTGCAATCGCTGCAAAGGATAAAGAAGCTGCAAAGGCTGCTTTCCAAAACGCTCAAGTTTTATTAGATCGTGCTGCAACAAAGGGTTTAATTCACAAAAATAAGGCCGCTCGTCATAAGTCTCGTTTAAGTGCACAAATCAAAGCTTTAGGTTAATTTATAATAGATTTGATTAAAAAGGAAGCGTATGCTTCCTTTTATTTTTTTATCAAGTTTTTTATTTTTTGAACTTTTTTAATCAAAATTAGACTAAGTATGTGTAGGTAATACCTACCCTTCATAATATATTCCTGCTCACACTTTTCGTGAGCTTTTTTTTAAACTTCTTTAAATAAAAATCTTCTAAGTATAAAATTTTTGTCAATTTCTCTTCATTTTTTTTGCAACATAATATTTTATATGTTGCGTTTTTATTTATGTAACGTTACATAAATAAACATTCTTTTTATGTAAAAATATTTTGTTTTTACATAAAAACACTAGTATTTTTACATAAAATTACAAAATTAATTATAATAAAAACAAGAATTAGTTCATTAATGTCTTTTTTTTCCATTAAAGTTATCTCTTATGAAAAACAAAATTTGCGTTAATGTTTTTCATTCCGTGTGTTTTGAGGAGCAATGATTTCATTTGCTCCATTTTTTTATTTTTTAAAATATTGTTACAATAAGATTCATTTTTGATGTTGTTACCTGAGTGTAACTTTCTACAATAACACGTTTTTTTTCTGAAAATAAACCATAACACCCAATTATTCTATCTTTATATAAAACTATAGGATACAAAACTCTTAAATACAAAGGAATCCCATATTCTTTCCATAAATTCTTTAAAACTTGAGAATGAACTCTTTTTGAAGGATGTAATCTTAAGGATGTTTTGGGATTAAAATCTAATTCTAACTCTATTGATGATAACTCAGAGTTTACTTCAATCTGAATATAATTATCAACTACACCATTACTCTCAGGAACAAGTTCAACTTTTAAGTTGATTCCGTTGATATTTAAATTTCTAGAATAAGTACCATTATTATTTTTTAAAAGTTCTACTTTTACATTTGATAATTTTGAAAAATCTTTTATTACATATAAAAAATCTCTATATATAGCTATTCTCAACCCATCTTGTACTAATAATGGTTTACTACTATTTTGGACTTTAAATAAATCTACCAACAGTATTAATTGAGCTTTTGATAAAACTAAATTATAAAATTTCTTCAAAAAAAATCTTACTAAGGATAATTTAATTGATATATCATCTTTACAATGATTTTCTAATTGCTTTATATTAAGAGTACTCACTTTACCGTTTAAACTTGGAATACTTATTTCAGAAACCATTGGTGATAGTTCACTTGAGAGATATTTCTGAAGTATTTTTTTATCACTTTGCAGGTTTTGTACTGTTCTGGTTGTATTTTGTAAAATTTGAGGAAATCGTTCCTTTAGCAAAGGAGTTACCTTATTTCTTAAATAATTTCTATCATAATGTGAATCTTTATTTGTTGGATCTATAACATACGAAAGATTTAATTCTTTACAGGTTTCTTCAATATCTTTTCTTGAAAAATTCAATAACGGACGAACTAGCAAACCTTTATCAAACTCTCTCTCCATAGGTAAAGAACTTAACCCTTCTATCCCTACGCCTCTGATTAAAGACAACAACACTGTTTCTAGTAAGTCATCCGCATGATGAGCTGTAAACAACACACTGTTTTGTAAAACATGTTTTCTTAAAGCTTTATATCTTTCTTCTCTTGCATTTGCTTCTACCGAACCTTTTGTAGAAACTTTTACATGTTCAACCAAAAAATTAATATTTAAACTTTCACATTGCTTTTTACAAAATATTGCCCAATCATCAGCTACATCTTGTAAATGATGATGTACATATATAGCTTTAATAGAATTAGCCAA
Source organism: Succinivibrionaceae bacterium (assembly GCA_051892875.1). GTDB lineage: Bacteria > Pseudomonadota > Gammaproteobacteria > Enterobacterales > Succinivibrionaceae > JBJFGR01. The sequence goes on along the minus strand of JBJFGR010000020.1, from coordinate 55,474 downwards.
AGACTTATGATTATTACATAACTCTAACAATAACCTTGAATCAGCCCCACCACTTAGAGCAATAATCCAATCCATATTTCTATATTTATCTAAATCTATGTCTATCATAGTCTATATCAATCATTATCTATTCAATTTTATAAAACAAAAAAATCCTAGAATACAATTTATCCTAGGATTTTTAAAAAATTTACCTATTAACAATAACCATATTTCATCAATCTATCAAATCTGTTTTGCAATAGCTGATCAACTGACTGTAATTTTAATTGACCTAAATCCATAATTAGACGTAATTTTAAGTTTTCTGCCATTTGTGCATAATTACGATGAGCACCACCTAATGGTTCATCAATTATATTATCAATTAAGTTCAATTCTTTTAATGGCTTAGCTGTAATATTCATCGCCTCTGCTGCTAAAGATGCTTTATCTGCACTCTTCCATAATATTGATGCACAACCTTCTGGTGAAATTACAGAATATGTTGAGTACTGTAACATATTTACTCTATCACCTACACCAATAGCTAAAGCGCCACCTGAACCACCTTCACCAATAACTGTACAAATAATAGGAACCTTTAAAGCACTCATTACTTTCAAATTACGAGCAATGGCTTCAGCTTGACCACGTTCTTCTGCACCGACACCTGGATAAGCACCTGGAGTATCAATAAAAGTTATAATAGGCATTTTAAATCTTTCTGCTGTTTGCATTAAACGTAAAGCCTTTCTATAACCTTCAGGTCTTGGCATACCAAAATTTCTAGCAGTTCTCTGTTGAACATCCCTACCCTTTTGATGACCAATAACCATAACAGGTTCATCATTTAATCTAGCTATACCGCCTACAATAGCAGAATCATCGGCATATGCTCTATCACCATGTAATTCTTCAAAATCAGTAAATATATATTGGATATAATCTAAAGTATACGGTCTTAATGGATGACGAGATAACTGAGAAATCTGCCAAGCACCTAAGTCTGAAAAAGTCTTACGAGTTAACTCATCACATTTCTTTTCTAATGACACTATCTGTTCTGAAAAATCAACACTGTCACCTATGTTACTGCTAACATGTTTTAACTCCTCAATATGAGCTAATAAATCTGCGATCGGTTGTTCAAAATCAAGATAATTTATATTCATGAAACTATTCCTCAGTTATTTTTGAATACCACTAATTTTTTACATGGTATAAAAATCAAGTAAAAAATATTGTACTTGATTACTAGTTATCTATTACACAAACAATGATATTATAATAATATATGAAATAAAATCAATTAATTTCAAAACTACGCATATGAAATAGCTACTCGACCATTACACAAGTACTTCAACACATCCATTACTTCATCAGAAGGGTCTATTTTATAGTTTGAATTTGTTATAAAAACAGAATCATTATTTTGTAAAAGAAGCTCTATCGGCATTGGACCTGAATACTTTTTAACAGTTTCTTCAAGTCTTTGCACAAAATTCTTGGTATTAAATGAATCTTTGTCTATTGCTATACGCATACATCTTCCGAATTTCATTCTAGCTTCTATAATATTCATTATTTCTTCAATTTTTATCTTTTTACATTTATTATAATCATCATAAGATACAGTACCCGTAGCAACTATTAACATATCAGGGACTATTAAGTCTTTATACTTTTCATAATCATCGCGCCATAAACTAAATAAAATCTCACCTGTGTAATCAAGTATAAATCCTTGCATAAAATGAGCACCATTTTTGGTGGTACGATGTTCAAGTTTTACCACAATTCCCGCTATGGTATACCTTTTTTGTTCTTCACCGTAAACTTTTGTTGTTGGCTGCACATCAGCTATATTTATATTTGAAAAGTTCGTTATCTCTTTTGAATAACGATCAATTGGATGACCTGTTAAATATAACCCTAATGTATCAACCTCTCCTTTTAACCATACTTTATCAGGATAAGGAGGCACATCCTCAAATTCAGGATCATTAAAACTATCAAAATCTGCTGAAGCAAATAAATCTAAACAACCATTTTCCCTATCTGCACTTGTTTGCGAGGCTAATTTCATCGCTTTATCAAGAGTTGCCATCAACGATGCTCTATGTGGGCCTAATTTATCTAAAGATCCAGCCATAATCAAGGATTCCATAACTCTTCGAGAAATCTTTTTAGAATCTATTCGCCTGCAAAAATCAAATAGATTTCTAAAGTTTCCACCATTTTTTCTAGCCTCCATTATTGCCATAACAGGACCTTCACCAACACCTTTTACAGCACCTAAACTGAAGACAATATGACCTTCTTCATTTACAATAAAATGTACTTGTCCTTGATTCACATCAGGTGGATCTACAGGAATTTTTAATCTTCTGCATTCATTAATATAAACAACAATCTTGTCGGTATTTTCCTTATCAGATGTCATCATTGCTGCTAAAAATTCAGCAGGATAATGAGTTTTTAACCAAAGGGTTTGAAAAGCTACCAAAGCATAGGCTGCAGAGTGGGATTTATTAAAACCGTACCCTGCAAACTTTTCAACCTGGTCAAAGATCTTCATAGCAAGATCACCATCAATTCCTTTATCTTCAGCACCTTTTTTAAATACTGAACGTTGTTTAGCCATTTCTTCAGGCTTTTTCTTCCCCATTGCTCTTCTTAATAAATCCGCTCCACCTAAGGTGTAACCAGCTAAAGCTTGAGCTATTTGCATAACCTGTTCTTGGTAAACAATAATGCCGTACGTTGGATCTAATATTGGTTTTAAGCATTCATGCTGAAATTGTGGATCTGGATAGGCAACTTCTTCTTCACCATGTTTACGACGAACAAAGTTATCCACCATACCGCATCCTATAGGACCTGGTCGATATAAAGCCACTAAAGCTATCATATCCTCAAAATGGTCAGGTTTCATTTTCCCTATCAAATCTCTCATACCAGGAGATTCTAACTGGAATACTGCTGTTGTTTCCGTAGATTGTAATACTTTATATGATTCAGGATCTTCTAAATCTATTCGAGATATATTAACTCTAGGCTTTCCTTCCTTATCCATTCGAGCATTTATCATATCTAATGCCCAATCTATAGTGGTTAATGTTTTTAACCCTAAAAAGTCAAATTTTACTAAACCAGCTTCTTCAACATCATGCTTATCAAATTGAGTTTTATAATCAGCTCCAAAATCATCACACATTAATGGAGCAAAATCTGTTATAACTGTAGGAGATATAACCACACCACCTGCATGTTTACCATGAGATGTAGTTATACCTTCTAATTGTAAAGCAATATCTATAACTTCCCTACATTCTTCATCTTTTTGGTATAAATCAATAAAATCCTGAACTTTTAATTCAGGTTTCTTTTCATCTCTACCTAAAGTTTGATTTAATGTAATACCTGGGGTATTTGGTATTAATTTTGCTAACCTATCACCAAATGAATATGATTTACCTGTTACACGAGCCACTGCTTTTACTGATGCTTTAGCAGCTAATGTACCAAAAGTAATTATCTGAGATACAGACTGTCTACCATACATATCAGCAACGTGTTGAATTACTCTGCCTCTATTATCCATACAAAAGTCAACGTCAAAGTCGGGCATAGATACACGTTCTGGATTTAAAAAACGTTCAAAAAGTAAATCAAAACGCAAAGGATCAAAATCTGTAATACGAATAGCATATGCTACCAAACTACCACCACCTGAACCACGTCCAGGCCCTACAGGGACATGATTATTTTTTGACCACTGTATAAATTCCATCACTATCAAAAAGTAACCAGGAAAGTCCATTTTTATAATAACATCAAGTTCTTTTTGCAAACGCTCTACATAACGTGGTCTCTGCTTTTCTCGTTCTTTTTCATCTGGATATAAAAATTCTAATCGCGATTCTAAGCCTGTATACGCTTCTTTTGTCAAATATTCCGCATCGGTCAAGTCACCTGTAGGAAACTTTGGTAAATAGTTTTTCCCAAGAGATAACGAAACACTACAACGTTTAGCTATTTGAACTGAATTCTCTAATGCTTCAGGGAGATCTTTAAAGAGTTCACACATTTCATCTACGCTACGCATATACATAGCATCTGTATAAGGGTGTACCCAGCGTTCATCACCTAATGTAACTTTATCTTGAACAGCTACCCTTATCTTATGAGTCTCAAAATCTTCTCTTTTTGCGAACATCACAGGATTTGTGGCTACAATTGGTAAATCATTTTTTATAGCTAATTTTATAGCATTTTGGTTATATTCTTCTTCTCTGTTTCTATTACATCTACTTATCTCAATGTAAAAACGATTAGGATATATTTCTTTATATAAATCTATTCTCTTTTGGGCTAAATCTTCTCTATTATTCCAAAGATATTCACAAATATCTCCAACATAGCCTCCTGATAAGCAAATAACCCCTTCAGAATATTTTTTTAACCAGCTTAAGCGAACGCAAGTTTTATAATCAATACTTCCTTGACGCCATCCATCTGATTGTAATTCTACAATATTACGATAACCTATTTTATTTATGGCATATAATTTTATTCGATAAAAATTATTTTTACTGGCGTGAGAATTTGAATCATCTAGAACATTTAATTCAATACCAAAAATTGGTTTTATACCTCTGGGACAACTTTCTTCATAAAGTTTAACCATGTTACACTGATTCATATAATCAGTGATTGCAATAGCTGCCATATTCATTGAAGAAGCTAATTTAACAACTTTTCCAACACTCATTAAGCCATCACACATGGAATAATCAGTATGAACATAAAGGTGAACAAATTTTGGATTCGACATTAAACAACCTCTTTATTCAAACAAATCACATTGTCTTGGTTGATTATCATTTTTAGAACATTGTTTTTTAAAACACAACTCTTGTTCAATTATTGCTTTAACAGGAGCATAACTTTTTCGGTAAATAGGTAGGATTCCATACTTTTTTATAGCTTCTAAATGACTAGCAGTAGGATAACCTTTATGACATGCAAATCCATACATCGGATATTGTTTATCTAACTCAATAAGTTCCTGATCTCTTGTAACCTTAGCAACAATAGAAGCGGCACTAATCTCAGAAACTCTAGCATCCCCCTTAACAACGGCCAAAGCAGGGATACCCAGATTTTTTGGTACCTTATTACCATCAACAAGAACCATATCAGGTTTTATTAATAAATTATTAACAGCTCTTTCCATTGCTAGCATCGACGCCCATAAAATATTAATGTTATCAATTTCTTCTGGACTTGCTCTTCCTATACCAATAGATAAAGCTTTTTCTAAAATTTCTGAAAATAATTTTAAACGTTTCTTTTCTGAAAGTTTTTTTGAATCATTTAGTCCTTCTATGGGATTATTAGGATCTAATATTACTGCAGCTGCAACTACATCTCCTACTAAAGGGCCTCTTCCAACTTCATCTGTTCCTGCATATACACAAATAGATCGAGGATTAGGATATTCAAAAGGAGGTAATTCTATAGTAGCCACAACAATACTCTCAATAAATTTTACTTTTTATAAAAATCTTTCAAAACTTTAAAAATAGTATCAACAGCAATCTTATCAGAATCTATACTTAGTTCTTTATGCATTTTTATGAATTCTAATAATTGATGTCGATCATTGCTTGTAAAAATTTTTTCAATTTCACATACTATTTTTTCAGGTGTACAATCTTCTTGAATTAATTCAGGCACTATCTTTTTTCCAGCTAATAAGTTAGGTAGTGAATACATTTTTACTTTCATTAGTTTTCTACCAATTATAGCCGTAACCTGATTAACTATATAACAAACAACCATTCGCTTCTTTAATAACATAGCTTCTAAAGTAGCTGTTCCCGAAGCTATCATCAAGGCATTAGATGCAGCCATTACATCATGAGATCTACCAACCCATATTGTTAAAGGAATCGATGGTGCATGTTTTCTCCACAATTTAGAAATCAACTGTGCTTTCTCATTTGTCGTTGCAGCACATATAAATCTCATTACAGGGAAAATTTTTTGCAAATAATATGCTGATTCCGCAAATTCTGGTGTTAAAAATTTTATTTCCGAAACTCTACTACCAGGAAAAACTCCTACAACTTGGTTATTTTTCATGGCATCTTCAGAAAATCTTAATGTATACCTTGCTGCTGAGATAGGATAATCTAAAGGTATTACTCTAGCAAGTCTATGTCCAACATAAGTGCAAGGAGTATCAAACTTATCATAAAATTTTTTTTCAAAAGGCAATATGGATAAAACCATATTAGTAGCCTCTTTTATTTTAAAAATTCTCTTTGTACGCCATGCCCATACAGATGGACTAACATAGTGAATAGTTGGAATCCCTGACTGCTTAAGCATAGCTTCAACAGTTAAATTAAAATCAGGAGCATCAACACCTATATATACTACTGGTTTAGCAGCAATAAGAGATTCTACCAATTGTTTTCTTATACGCAGGATTCTTGGTAAAGCTAATAAAACCTCGCAAATCCCCATAACCGAAAGATCTTCCATATCAAAAAGCTGTTGTTGGTTACTACCTGCAACAGCTCTAATTTTTGGACCAAAAATACCAATAAAAGTAGCTTGAGGATCTTGTTTTTTAATTTCCCTTACTAATCCTTCAGCTAAATTATCACCAGATGATTCACAAACTACTATGGCATACAGATGATTATCCATTAACGACAAATTCCACGTGTGCTATTTTTTAAGAATTCAATTAAAATTCCTATTGCTGGTTCTTCTTGCAATAAAGGATTTAACATCGTTATTGCTTCCTCAATAGTCTTACTATGTTTATAAACAATCATGTAAGCATGACGAATAGCACTAATAGCCTCTGGAGAAAATCCTCTACGCTTTAAACCTTCTTTATTAATACCAAATGGCTTTGCGTAGTGCCCTGCAGCCATAACATAAGGTGGTACATCTTGGTTTAAAGCTGCCATACCTGCTATAAATGCATGATCACCAACTCTTCCAAACTGATGAATAGCTGCTAATCCACCAAAGATTACCCAGTTTCCAATATGTACATGACCTGCTAAGGTTGCATTGTTTGCAAATATACAATCATCACCAATAACACAATCGTGTGCAACATGAACATTAACCATAAAAAGTCCACGACTTCCCACTTTTGTTAATGAATTATCTTGAACTGTACCTCTATGAAAAGTACAATGTTCTCTGATAACATTATCATCACCAATTTCCAAATATGTACGCTCATTTGCATATTTTTTATCTTGGCAATCTTCACCTAAGGTTACAAATTGAAATATCCTATTACGCTTACCAATCTTTGTAGGACCTTTAATAACACAATGTGAAGCTACAGACGTACCTTCTCCTATTTCAACTTCATCACCAATTTGAGTCCATGGACCGATGGTAACATTCGCTCCTATAACAGCTTTGTCACTAACAATAGCTGTTGGATGAATTACAGCACTATCATGAATCATTATTAGCCCTTACGCTTAGCACACATCAAATCTGCGGAGCAAACAACTTCGCCATCAACAGATGCTACACCAGTAAATTTCGCAATACCTCGTCTTTCTTTTAAGAATTCAACATCTAAAATCAACTGATCACCAGGTAATACCGGACGTTTAAATCTTGCATTATCAATAGATGCAAAATAGTATAATTCATCAGATTGAGGCTTACCAACCATAGTAAATGCTAAAATTCCAGTTGCTTGAGCCATAGCTTCTAATATTAGCACCCCTGGTAAAACTGGCTTACCAGGAAAATGCCCCTGAAAGAATGGTTCATTAAAAGATACATTTTTCAAACCACGAAGAGTCTTATGCTCACCCTCTATGTTATAACTCAATACCCTGTCAACTAAAAGAAACGGGTAGCGATGTGGTAATAAATCTAGAATTTTTTGAATATCTAATTCTTTATTTTCGTTACTCAAGGGATTATTCCTTATTCTTACTAAATATCAACTTTTCTACGTTTAATAAACGTTTATAAATCTTTTCAATTTGGTACAATCTTGCTCTAATTCTACTCCATTCTGAAGACTTAGCAACAGGAAGATATGAAGTGTATTCACCTGGTTTTGTAATATTTCCAGGAACTTGTCCTAAAATCTTTACACCATCGCAGATTTTTATATGCCCATTCATTACAGACGTACCGCCTACAATACAGTACTTTCCTAATTCAACACTTCCTGCCAATACAGCAGCACCTGCAATTGCTGAACCATAACCAATTTTATCATTATGTGCAATTTGAACCAAATTATCAATAATAACATTATCAGAAATAATTGTATCATCGACAGCGCCACGATCAACACATGTGTTCGCTCCAATCTCTACTCTATTTCCGATAATAACACGCCCTAATTGGGGTATTTTTACCCATTCTCCACGACTATTCGCATAACCAAAACCATCAGAACCAATCACAGAACCTGATTGAAATAGACAATGCTCACCTATTTCACAATTATGATAAACAGTAACATTAGCCCATAATTTTGTATATGCACCAATTTTTGTACCTTTACCTATAAAACAATTAGCTCCAATCTGTGAACCTTTACCTAAAAAAACATCAGATTCTATTACGGCATTAGGGCCTATGCTAACATCTTCCGCAATAGTCGCTGTTGGATCTACAACCGCTGTAGGATGAATACCTTCAGCAGATCTTGGTGTAGTATCTAATATCTGAGCAGTTAAAGCAAATGCTAAATATGGGTCTGGCACCACTATATAAGTCATTGCCGCATCAGATAAAACATCTTCTTCCTTAACAATTACAGCTGTTGCTATAGAAGAAGAAAGATATTTATGCATTTTTTTATCAGATAAAAAACTTATATCACCTTTTTGAGCAGTTGCTAAATTTGCTATACGCTCTACAACAAGGGAGTCATCTCCAATAACTTTTCCCCCTATTTTTTGTGCAATTTCTTTAACTGATAAACTCATATAAATCTTTCTCCTAAGCAAGAAAATATTACTTTAACTTCTTCACAACTTCAATTACAGCATTTGAAATGTTTGCTGATTCTTCAGCATAAAGAACATATGGTTCACCATTTCTTCCGATAGCATTTAAAACTAATGATAAATTCTTTTCTTTTGCTACTTTATCAATAGCTTCTTGAATTTTTTTATCAATTTCCACTTTTTCTTTTGAAAAAATCTTTTGCTGTTCTTCTCTCAATTCACTTACTTTCACTTGAAGTTCTGTTTGTAATAATTGAGCTTCACGTTGAATCTTTGAACGTTGATCTGTAGCTAAACCAGGATCTTCTAAAGTCTTTTGTTTTGCAACTAATTCGTTTTGTAATTTTTCTATTGACTTACCTTTTGTAGCTCTGATTTTCTCAAGTTTTTCATCTAAAGCCTTCATTTGTGGTATCGAGTTATAAATATCAGGTATTGATACGAAACCAACTTTAGAATCATCAGCTGATGCTGACGCTGGGCCAAACATCATTGTTGCAGCTAATATAGCTGCTGAAATAACTTTTTTCATAAAAACTCCATATAATATCTGTGTATCGTGCTAATTTACTATTTATAAAAAGCAATGTCAAAGACCTTGATTTCAAATCTTGCAACTATTAACACAAATTATCACTATATAACTAATAAATCTAATAACTTTCATATACCTAAAAGGTTTTCCCCAAAGAGAATGAGAAAAATTCTGTATCATCACCATCTTCCTTCTTTATAGGTTTAGATAATGAAAACCCTAAAGGTCCCATTGGAGAAATCCAAATCAAAGTTACACCTGCTGATGCTCTATACATCCATGGGTCTGAATAATCATAAATATTATTACAACCTCCAATACAAGATGGTATTTTATCCTTATTATATGTTGTATCCCATACGTTCCCTACATCCACAAACAAAGAGGTACGCAAAGAATTTTCATAACCTTCCGATGCAAAAGGTGTAGGAACAATCAGCTGTAAGCTAGCTGCATATATAGCATTACCACCAGAAGCATTGTCTGTCCCCATAGAACTGTAATTTCCCATATAAGATGTTGTATAAATAGCCTTTGGACCTACTGTATTATATTCAAACCCCCTTAGCCATTCATCACCACCTGTGTAAAAGTTTTCAAAGAAAGGTAAAACCTGATCCTTTCCATTCATAGAACCATAACCATTACCATATCCAACTTTTCCTCTAAAATTCAAAATATATTTACGCTCTTTATCTAGAGGATAGAAGTGCGTGGTATCTGCTCTCATCTTATAAAATTGAATATCTGAACCAGGAACAGACACAGTAATACTAGCAGACTGCTTATTTCCTTCTGTAGGTAACACTGAACGGTCTAAATAATTTCTCTTGTAACTGATACTAGCTTTATAATTAACAAATTTTACCTCATTGTCTGCGTCTGTTTCTGAGGTATATATATTCCAAAATTGTTGCATCTGCAAATAAGAACCAGTTTGAGATATTTTATTATGCTCATACATTAACCCGTAGCTTATATAATTATGTTCATCTAATGGATAACCTAAATCAAGAGAGGCACCAAACTTTGTATTGGTATAATCGATAATATTGGCATCACCAGCCTTAAATTTTTCAAAAAATACATTTCCACCTAAGGATACAGCATCTAACGTTAAATAAGGTTCATAATATGAAACATCTAATTTTTTATCATATTTATTAGTATTTATAGCAATACTTGCTCTCCCCCCGTATCCTAGAAAATTATCTTGAGATATTTCTCCATTAAGAGTTATACCAGACTCTGTACCAAATCCAACACCTGCTTTTATAGAACCTGTAGGCCGTTCTTTTACCTTTATATCAAGGTCAACATTATCGATATTACTACCAATTTTATTATGAGTAACATCAACAGTTTCAAAGAAACCTAATTGGTTTATTCTTCTTTTTGATACATCAACAGCTTCATTGGAAAGCCAAGTTCCATCCATTTGACGAACTTCTCGCCTGATTACTTTATCTGTTGTTATAGTGTTCCCCATAATATTTACATTATTAACGTAAACACGCTTTCCTGGTTCTACATGAAAATTTAGAGAAACTAATTTATTATCATCATCAATAGTAGGATAAGCTTTAACCTTGGTGTTAGCATACCCATATTTTCCCATGAAATTTGCTAAAATCTGTTCTGTATGACTAACTTGTGCAGCATTATATACATCACCTTTTGCTAAAGGAATAAGATGTTCCATTTCTTTTGAATAACCAAAAGTTTCACCAATAATACTGAAACTATCATAACTATATTGTTCACCCTCATCTATAACAATACCAAGATAAAGAGATTTCTTATCAGGTGTTATTTCTACACGTGTATCTTTAATATTAAACTTTACATAACCTCTATTCATGTAAAATGAACGTAACGTTTCTAAGTCACCATTTAAAATTTGAGCATTAAAATATCTATCAGCTAAAAAATTCCACCAAGGTACTTTATCTCTTAAATTAAATTGACCTAATAATTTTTCTTCAGTAAAAGATTTATTACCAACTATATTTATTTGTTCTATTTTAGCCTTTACCCCTTCCGTAAAATTAAATTTTACATCTACGCGATTCCTCGGCAAATATACTAAAATAGTATTTACAGAAGCTTGATATCTTCCCATTCCATGATAAAAATCTTCTAAAGAATTTTCCAAATCCTTTAATTTTTGTACATCCAAAATAGAACCAACTTTTATACCCTGAGTCTTTATAATTTGGTCAAGTTGTTCTTCTTTGATATTATTATTACCCGCATAAGTCACATTAACAATTGTAGGTCTTTCTTTAACGTCTATAATCAATGTACCATCATCTGAATAAGAGGCATCAACAGAATCGAAACTATTTGTTTCATATACTTTTTTCAAAGCATTAGAAACATCCTGCTTTGAAAGTGTGTCACCAACAGATATTGGTAAAGCTAAAAGAACCGCCCCTTTGGTAACTCTGTATAAACCATTAATCTTTATATTCTTAACTTCAATCTCATCATTTAAAGTAGTAGTAGATGCTGCATAAACAGTATTAGTTCCCATCATGAGACAAAATATACATTTTGCTAAGAACTTTATATTCATTCGAAATTCCAATAAATAACAAAAAATTAAATAATTACAAATTTTTAAACATACTTTTATAAATTAAACATAATATCATTAAACATACCTAACATCATTAATGATATAAGCATAACAAGACCAAAATATAAAAGCATATTCATAATTTTTTCAGGAACTGGTTTCCCTAAAAAACCTTCAATTATATAAAAAAATAAGTGCCCACCATCAAGTATAGGTATTGGTAATAAATTCAAAATACCTAAATTAACACTAATCATTGCTAAAAACATAAGATACACTGAAAATCCTAATTCAGCTGTCATCCCAGCACCTTTTGCAATACCAATGGGTCCTGATACATTTTTATAAGAAATATCTCCTGTTATAAATTTCTTTATAAATTTTAATGTGGTAACACTCATTTTTAGTGTTTTATTAGCACCTTCATATAAAGCACTAAAAAAATCATATTGTCTTATAAATCGAATACTTTCATCAAATTCGTATAAAGGAGCTATTCCTAAATACCCTATAACTAAATTATTATCTATAATTTTTTTTGCTGGTTTAACAACCAATACTTCTGCTTGGTTGTTTCTCATTACTTTAACATTAAACTCTACACTAGGATGATCTTTTATATAACTTGTAAACTCTGTCCAACTTTCTATATTTTCTCCAGCTACAGCTATAACAACATCGCCTTTCTTAAATCCTGCAATATCTGCGGGAGAATTTTTTTCTACAAAATTTACTTCATTTTTTATATTTCCAAAATATGGTTTTAAACCAATTTCTTGTAAAAAATTTTGTTTTTCAGGATCTAATTCTAAATTTTCTAAAGAAATTTTTACTTTGCGTAATTTTCCATTACCTTTATCTTCTTTTACAAAAACTTCTACATTCTCATCTTTTACATTACTAACAATAGCATAAGCTGCTTCTTCCCAGGTCAAAACATCTTCGTCATTTATAGATAAAATTAAATCTTTATGTTTAAAACCTTCTTTTGCAGCTATAGAATCAAATGTCACATCTAATATAGGTTTTGTTTCCTCTACTCCAATCATAAAGGTAAAGCTGTACAATAAATAAGCCAAAATCAGATTAAAAAAAGGCCCAGCAAAAACTATCAAAAACCTTTGCCAAACTTTTTTATGAATAAATGATTCATTAACACGTTGTTCATCAGTGTTTTCATCGTCTTTTTTCTCTCCATACATCTTCACATACCCACCAAGAGGTATTAATGAAATTGTATATTGAGTACCATTTTTAGCCGTATGAGTAAACAATTGTGGGCCAAAACCTATTGAAAATTTTTCTATATAAACGCCACATAATCTAGCAACAATAAAATGCCCTGCTTCATGTATGGCAATCAATATAGCAATAGCAATTAGAAAATAAAAAATTGAACTTAAAATCACAAGAAGCACACCTCTATAAACGAACTAATTCATTATATGCAGCAACTCTAGCCTGAATATCAATATCTAAAATACTTTCTAAATCATATGATTCTTTGTTTACAAATATATCAGCGACTCTTGAATTTATTGTATATATATCTGTAAATTTTATTTTTCCATCCAAGAAACTATTAACAGCAATCTCATTGGCAGCATTAATTGCAGTGGTTAATGATTGCGATGTATAGCAAGCATCAATTGCTAATTTCAAACAAGGGTAACGATGATAATCAATTTCTCTAAATGACAAATTTTTCATAGAACTGAAATTTAAAGGTTCTACTCCACATTCAATTCTATCAGGCCAGGACATAGCTCTCGCTATAGGAGTACGCATATCAGGAGCACCCATTTGTGCAAGAACAGCTCCATCAATATATTGAACCATCGAATGAATAACTGATTCTGGATGAACAACAACTTGAATATCGTCAGGTTTTGCATTAAACAACCATTTTGCTTCAATGAATTCTAAACCTTTATTCATCATTGTTGCACTATCAACACTAATCTTTCTTCCCATACTCCAATTTGGATGACTAATAGCCTCATCTGGAGTTATTGAATCAAATGTTTTTAAATCCCTATCTCTAAAAGGTCCTCCAGAACCTGTTAATAAAATATGAGAAATTCCTGCTGTTTTTAAATTACAGTACCCAATATTTTTTTGCTCTGATTCAGGAAGACATTGAAATATTGCATTATGTTCACTATCAACAGGAATAATTCTTGATTTATAACGATGAGCAGTTTCAATAAAAATATGCCCTGTCATAACCAAAGATTCCTTATTTGCTAAATATATAGTTTTCCCTGAGTTTATTGCAGATAATGTAGGTTTTAAACCAGCAGAACCTACTATAGCTGACATTACACTATCGGTCTCAGAAGATGCCACAACTGCACACATTGCTTCTTCACCACATAAAACGTCTGTCTTTAAATGCTCTTCATTAATTCTATTCTTTAAATTTAAATAAGCTTTTTGATCTGACATGACAACTACATTAGGAGAAAAATTTCTTACAATATTAAGCATCTTTTCAACATTCTTATTACCGGTAGCTGCAAATAATTTATATTTTTCAGGATTTCTACTAATAACATCAAGAGTACTAGCTCCTATAGAACCTGTAGCACCTAAAATAGTAATATTGTTCATTTTCTCCAACCTTTTTATTAATTTATATAATAATTTTTTGTGCAAACTTAATTAATTATTTTTTCTAAAACAGCATAAGACACTATAAAAATAGGTATTGCAGCTAAAAGGGAATCTATTCTATCTAGCATTCCACCATGCCCTGGAAATATTGCACCCGAGTCTTTTATTTTAGATTCTCTCTTTAATAAACTTTCAAATAAATCCCCAAAAACAGAAATAATAATTGTAATAAGACATGTAATAGTAAGAACTGTTATATTCTGAGTATACCCACCATATCCACCAAAATACGCTATTATACAATAACCAATAAACCCAAAAACCAAGCCTCCGATTAACCCTTCTACAGTTTTATTAGGACTTACCATAGCACTCATTTTATGTTTTCCAATAGCACGTCCCACAAAATATGCCCCACTGTCAGTCAACCACACTAACGACATTATTGATACTAAAATAATAGAACCGCGATAAATATCTGAACTATAACTATTTGTTCTTAGAATCAGTAATGCAAAAACAAAAGTCAACAAAATTACCATTCCAATAATTGCTTTGACAATTTGTAAACTTAAAAGTTTTGCACTTTTTGGATATAAAAGAATCAACACTATCGCTACTAACCACAAAATAGCATCACAAATGAAAAATGCTAATATTAAAGGGTTTAAATTAAAAAAACTTTTATGCGGTCTTACCCAGGTTATACATTCATCATATATAGGAAGAATATCACATCTTATTATCAAGAGATAACATGCACACACAATACATGCATAATATATTTTTTTTAAAGCTTCTTTTGATTTTAGTACGAATTGTGAAAATTCATAACTTGCTACAGCTAATACAAAAAGACATCCACCTTCAAAAAAAACTAGAGGTAAACTATTATCAGTACCCTTTATTGGAAAAAACAACCACAACAAAGCAACTAATAGCAACACAACTCCTGTGATAATACGTTGTTTCATATTCCTTCCTTTCTACTTATATTTCTGCGCGGATTTGTTCACCAGTACAACCAAATCTTCGTTCACGAGATGCAAAATAATTTATAGCATCACTAAATATATTTTCGTCAAATTCAGGCCATAATTTATCTGAAACATATATTTCACTATAAGCTATTTGCCATAGTAAAAAATTACTTATTCTATTTTCCCCCCCTGTACGTATCAATAAATCTACATCTCTAGGGAGCTTTAAATATTCCTCTATAAGTGATTCAGTAATATCATTTATATCATTTATTTTATGCTCTTTATATATACTAGCAATACTTTTAACAGCCTCAACAATCTCCCAACGACCACCATAATTCACAGCAATGTTCAATAATAAACCTGTGTTTGATTCTGTTAATTCGACAGCCTTTTGCATTGCATGTTGTAATGTTTTTGAAAATTTTTTTAAATCACCAATTATTTGTAATCTTATATTGTTTTTTACGAGTGATCTTACCTCTCTTGCTAAAGCAATTGAAAACAACTCCATCAGACCACTAACCTCATCATCGGGGCGACGCCAATTTTCTGAGGAAAAAGCAAATAGCGTTAATTCTTTAACTCCAATTTTTGCAGCATATGATACTGCAACTCTAACGGATTTAACACCAGCTTTATGACCATGTAATCTATGCTTTCCCAAAGCTCTGGCCCAACGCCCATTACCATCCATAATAATGGCAACGTGCTCTGGTATAGTTTGACTACTTTTTTTCTGATAAATTGCTATTTGCTCTTTATTCACTTATAAATCTACCTATAATACAATTTATTAAATATCCATAAGTTCTTTTTCTTTATCTGCCAATAAAACATCTGTTTCCTTAATAAAAGAATCAGTTAACTTCTGAATGTCTTCTTGAGCACTTCTATCATCATCTTCAGAAATTTGCTTATCTTTTAATAAAGCTTTAATTGCTGTATTAGCATCTCGACGTAAATTACGAATTTGAACCTTAAAGTTTTCAACTTCTGCTCTAACAACTTTAATTAATTCCTTACGACGTTCTTCTGTCAAAGGTGGTAGTGGTACACGAATTGTAGTTCCTGCTGAAACAGGATTTAAACCTAATCCACTATTCATAATTGCTTTTTCAACAGCACCTGCTGAATTTCTATCAAACACATTGACAACAAGTGTACGAGCATCCTCTACATTAACTTGAGCAACTTGACGCAATGGAGTCTGCGAACCATAATAATCAACCATAACAGAATCTAATAATGCAGGCTGAGCACGACCTGTACGAATTTTTGACAAAACAACCTTTAACGCTTCAACAGCTTTAGTCATATTATCTTTTGTTTTATTTTTTATATCTTTAACCATGGTTTTAGTCCTGTATAATAATAAATAAATAAAAATACTATTTAATTAGAGTACCTTCTTCTTCACCACGAATAACTCGTAATAACGCGCCAGGTTTGTTCATATTAAATACACTTATAGGCATTTTATGATCTCTTGCCAAAATAAATGCACTAAGATCCATAACCTTTAATTCTTTTTCAACAACTTCTTGGTATGATAAAGAGTGGTATAATGTTGCATCTTTATCAATCATAGGGTCAGAACTATATACGCCATCAACTTTTGTACCTTTTATTACCATATCAGCTTCAATCTCAATACCTCTTAATATGGCAGCACTGTCAGTGGTATAAAAAGGATTACCTGTACCTGCAGACATTATAACAACTCTATTATCCTTTAAATCATGAATTGCATCGGTCCAAGAGTATGGTGAACAAACACCTTGAAGAGGAATAGCTGACATTAGTGTTGCAGCAACACCATTTCTGTACAAAGCATCTCGCATTGCCAATCCATTCATTACTGTTGCTAGCATTCCCATATGATCACCAACAACACGATTTAAACCAGCCTTAGCTAACTTTGCCCCACGAAAAATATTACCACCACCAATAACTAAACCAACTTCGACACCTAATTCTACTATTTCCTTGATATCATTAGCAGTTCTTTCCAACACTTCGGGATCTATCCCAAAACTTTCTTTTCCTTCAAGAGCTTCACCACTCAGCTTTAATAATACTCTTTTATAACGAATATCTGAACCCATAAGAACATACTCTCTCAATACTTGCTTTAGTAATAAATTTCACACAGATTTAAAATGGTTAATATTATAATAGATTAATGAGATAGATAAAACACTTTAAATAAAAACTAATATTAAAATTATTATCAAAAATAATAAAGTATTAAATATTAATAAAAAAACCCAACAACCTAAAAGTTATTGGGTTTTAATATTATCAAAAAATATTACTTACTAGCAGCAGCAACTTGTGCAGCAACTTCAGCTGCAAAATCAACTACTTGCTTTTCAATACCTTCACCCACTTGCATACGAATGAAAGATTTAACAGTAGCACCTTTGCTCTTTAATAATGCGCCAACTTTAATTTCAGGATCTTTTACAAATGGTTGTGAAGTTAATGAAATTTCACCTGTGTATTTAGCCATACGACCATTAATCATCTTTTCGATAATATCCTTTGGCTTTGGCTTAGCAGCTTCTTCATTTTCTTTCATTGCGATATCAATTTGAATCTGGCGTTCATGTTCAACTTTTTCAGCAGGAACATCTTCAGGATTTACATATAATGGATTACAGCCACAAATATGCATTGCTACATCTTTAGCAACTTCCTGATCACCACCTTCCATGTCAACTAATACGCCGATACGCTTGTTACCGTGGATATATAAACCTACATTGCTACCTTCTATAACAGCAATACGGCGTAAGCTCATATTTTCACCAATTTTAGCAATTAAATTATTTAAAGTAACATCTACTGTATCAGAAGTTCCAACGTATGGAAGTGCCTTTAAAGCTTCTACTTCAGTAACATTGTTTTCTAAAGCAATCTTTGCTACATTAGCACAAAATTCATTAAAGCTTGCATCTTTTGCTACAAAGTCAGTTTCACAGTTAACTTCCATAATTAAAGTCTTTGAGCCATTTGAAGCAGAAACAATAACACCTTCAGCTGTTACACGACCAGCTTTCTTAGCAGCCTTTGCTTGACCATTTTTACGCATGTTATCAATTGCAAGTTCGATATCACCATTAGCTTCTACTAATGCTTTCTTACAATCCATCATGCCAGCGCCAGTACGTTCACGTAATTCTTTTACAAGAGCAGCTGTAATATTCGCCATATTCAGTATTCCTTTATAAATTTCGAAGAAGATCGAAAGGTTTACCCCCTCCGATCTTCTGTAATTAATTAAAACGCTTATTATTCAGCAGCAGCTTCAACTGCAACTTCTTCAACTTTTGCAACAGGTTCTTCAACTTGAACATTTGTTAAAGATTCTTTAGTAGAATTGATTATGTTAGCAACATTGTCTAAATAAAGATTGATAGCTCTAATAGCATCATCGTTACCAGGTACAACATAGTTAACACCATCAGGATTTGAATTTGTATCAACAATAGCAACAACAGGAATACCTAAATTGTTAGCTTCTTTGATAGCAATGTGTTCTACTTCAGCATCGATGATAAATACAACATCAGGTAAACCACCCATATCCTTGATACCACCTAAGCTTCTTTCTAACTTAACCATTTCACGGGTACGTTCTAAAGCTTCTTTCTTAGTTAACTTATCAAAAGTGCCATCAGTAGACTGATTTTCTAAATCCTTTAGACGCTTAATAGATTGCTTTACTGTCTTCCAATTAGTTAACATACCACCTAACCAACGGTGATTAACATAATACTGACCACAGCTTAAAGCAGCTTCTTTAACTTGTTCTGCAGCAGCACGCTTTGTACCAACAAATAAAACCTTACCCTTGTGTGCAACTTTATTGCTAATAAAGTTTAAAGCATCATCAAAACATGCAACAGTCTTTTCAAGATTGATAATATGAACACCATTACGAGCTCCGTAGATGTATTGCTTCATCTTAGGATTCCAGTAACGAGTTTGGTGACCAAAGTGTACGCCTGCATCTAGCATATCACGCATAGAAACGTTTGACATAATATATCCTCTAGGGGTTAAGCCTCCACTAAACAAAAATACTAACCAAAAAGGCACCCAGTATTTTCTTATATATTTAGTGTGTGTTTTTGAAAAAATAAACTACTTCTTTTGCATAAAATTTTATACAAAAACCATCTTTTAATAGATACAACTATTTAAAAAGATTTGCCGAAGTATATATTATTTTAATATTTTTGGCAATAGTTTATATTATCATTAAAATAAATAATTGAATCGTCTTGATATTCATATCTTATTCGGTAATTACTTCTGCTACATCTAAATCAGTATATAAACATCTATTCAAAATTTAGCAGTTTCTTTACTGCAAAAAAGACAAGTTTTTATTTTTCAATAGATTATCTACAAAAACAGGAAGTTCTTCCCCTGCTTTTCCATAAATAACTTTATCAAAATAATATGATTGCTTTGACTTTTCTAAATTAAACTCTAAGTTAAAAACCCCCAAGCTTCGGGTATATTGAGCAAAACCTGCCGCTGGATAAACAACACCTGACGAACCTATCACAATAAATAAATCAGTATTTTTCAAAATATCATAAATTTTATCCATATAGAAAGGAACTTCCCCAAACCAAACAATTCGAGGTCTCATTGCTTTAGAATTACATTTCAAACATTCTGTATCTTCAGTAGAATCTTTGGTCCAATTAAAAATAGAACCACAATTTTCACATTCTAATTCCAATAAAGATCCATGCATATGTAGCAAATTAGGATTTTTAACTCCTATTTCTTGTGTTGCCCTTTCATGTAAATCATCTATGTTTTGGGTAATAATAGACACTTCACCATTATCCCATTCTTTCTGCAATTTGGCTAAACTCAAATGAGCAGCATTAGGTTTTATACTACTTAAGTTTCTACGCATATTATTATAAAAACTATGTACTAAACTTTTATTTCTCAAAAACCCCTCATAAGTAGCAACATCTTCTACACGATGCCGTTCCCACAAACCATCTTCTGATCTAAATACAGGTATTCTAGATTCTGCTGATATACCAGCTCCTGTTAAAATAGTAATATTTCTAAAGTTCATATGCTACCTTGTTCTAGGACATAGCTCTTCTTCACTAAAAAAATACGCTATCTCTCTTGCTGCAGCATCTAAACAATCAGAACCATGAACAGCATTCTGATCTATCGAAACTGCATAATCTGCTCTGATAGACCCAGCTCTTGCTAATTTCGGATCGGTTTCTCCAATAACCTCACGATGTCTTTTTACAGCATTCTCTCCCTCTAAAACCTGAACCATTATTGGACCAGACATCATAAAATCTAATAATTCCTCAAAAAAAGGCTTATGACGAAGATGGGCATAAAAACCCGCAGCTTCAGCACGATTTAAATGAACCATTTTAGCAGCAACAACACGCAAACCTGCATTTTCAAAACGATGATAGATATCACCTATTAAGTTTCTCGCGACAACATCAGGCTTAATAATAGAAAATGTTCTTTCAATAGCCATAACAAAAACCTCTTTTTTATAATTATTGTATTAAATATGTGTATAGCATAAAACGAATAAAGGACTTATTAATAAGTCCTTTTTAAAAATGTGATCACCTATCTTATATTGTAAGGTTTAAATATTATTTTTGTGCTATTTATCCTATTTTTACTGCGCCAACTTTTTAATAAAATTAACAATCATTCTAGCACCATGACCTTTTGCACCTACATTATATATATCATTTGAACTCTTTTGATATGATGCAGACAAATCAATATGTACCCAATTACTTTTATTTTTAACAAAGTGACTTAAAAAAGCTGTAGCACTTGTAGCACCTGGTATCTCTCCGCCAACAGAATTAGTAATATCAGCTATTTCTGATTTTACACAATCTATATGAAAATCAGCGAAAGGCAATACCCATGCATATTCTTTTTCTTCTTCAGAAGATTTCAACATCTGATTTGCAAGTTCTGTATTAAGTGAGAATATAGCATTATAATCTCTCCCTAATGCAACCTTCGCCGATCCTGTTAATGTTGCCGCATCTACAATATACTCAGATTCATTAGTAGCTTTTATCAATCCATCAGCTAATACTAGTCGCCCTTCCGCATCAGTGTTATCAATACAAACGCTAACTCCATTTGAATATTTAATAATATCCCCTACTTTCATTGCTGAACTTGATACACAATTTTCTGCGCAACACAAATAAGCTTTTATTCTTTTATTAAAACCTTGATATGCAAGCATAGCAAATGATGCTGCTACTGTAGCGCTACCTCCCATATCACTATGCATAGATTTCATGTATTCAGAAGGTTTTAAACTATACCCACCCGTATCAAACGTTATTCCCTTTCCAACTAGAGATACAAAAACACTAGAATTTTCAGATAAAGGATTATAATCAAGCTCATATACTCGTGGCTTATTTATACTCCCCTTACCAACTGTATAAGTACCAATAAACCCCTGTTCTAAAAGTTCATTACCTTCATAAACTTTAACAGTAAAACGGTTACCTATAATGTTGTTTAAATTATTTATATAATCTAAAAAACTTTCTGGTGTCAACTCTGTGGAAGTTGAATTTATTGTAGATTTTAACCAATCTATAATAGATATCATCTTATTAAAATCTTTATCTTCTGTAACTTCATGTGTAAACTTTACATTCGACTTACTTTTTATATTGTAAAAACCTTGCCAAAAAGCGTAAGAAGACTCTTTACTCCATGTATAATAAGAAGTATCTATTAATTCAGCTTCCTTAAACCCTTGATTTTTTACAAATTTTCCTGCTTTTTGAATCAATCTTAAGAATTTTTTACTTTCTAAATCTTTATATAATGATGAATCTATATGAATATTGATACCATTTTGATCATAACTTGTAAAAGCTCCTTTAGGGTATTTAGCTCCATTAAAATCATCAATTGATGCTATTCTTACAGCTATTGAAAAGTTTACATCTTCCATAAATCACCTTTTATTTTTTGTTTTAAATATTCATTTTTAACATACTCAATAACAAAATCAATTTCTTCCTCTGTGGTAAATCTTCCTATTGAAAATCTTATTGAACTATGAGCATCATTATCACTTAATCCAAGAGCTTTTAATACATAAGATGGATTTAATGAAGCCGATGTACATGCAGAACCAGTTGAAACAGCAATATCTTTTAAAGCAAGTAAGAAGTTTTCGCCGTTTACACCTGTAAATGTCACATTTAAATTATTAGGTAATCTGTTATTCATTGAACCATTAATATAAACTCCATCAATTCCAACAAAACCTTCATAAAGTTTTTGCTGTAATTTTTGCATATAAACATTATCTTTTTTCATATCTTTTTTAGCTATTGCAAAAGCTTCCCCCATACCTACTATTTGATGAGTCGCTAAAGTTCCAGATCTCATTCCTCTTTCATGACCACCACCCTTTACAATAGCTTCAGGTTTTAAAGATGTCTGCCTTACATAAAATGCACCTATACCCTTAGGACCATATATCTTATGAGCACATAATGAAAGATAATCAACCTTCATTTTTTTTACATTAATATCTATCTTCCCCGCACTCTGAGCACAATCACTATGAAACAAAGCGCCACATTTTTTTGATATTTCTGCTAATTTAGCTATATCTTGTACCACTCCAATTTCATTATTTGCATGCATTAAACTTACTAATAATGTATTTTCATCAACACATTCTTCAAGTTGCTCTGGAGTAACAATACCGTCTTTATTAGGTACTAAATATATTACTTCATAACCTAAATTTTCTAAATAATGACATGGATCTAATATTGCTTTATGTTCAATTATAGATGTAATAATTTTTTTTCTATTTGAATTCTTATGAGCTAGAGCAACTCCAATTGTTGCCAAATTATCACTCTCAGTAGCGCCTGAAGTAAAAATTATTTCTCTTGATTCAGCACCTATAAGATCTGCTATTTGATTTCTTGCTATATCCACAGCTTCAGCAGCCTGCCATCCATAAACATGAGATTTCGAAGCAGGGTTTGCAAAATTTCCATCCAATGTCAAACAAAAACACATTTTTTCAGCAACTCTTGGATCTACAGGTGTTGTTGCTGCATAATCTAAATAAATAGGAAGTTTCATAATAATATAGTTAACTCAAAATAAATAATTAATTAACTTTATATTATCGTACACTTTTGAAAAAAATTCTAGAAATGAGTTTATTTGTCTTTTACTGTTATATAAAAACCTTCATCTATAACTTTTACATCAATCTTTTCTTCTGATTTAATAAGTCCTTTAACTATTAATCCTAATCTTACCAACTCTTGAATACTTAAACCATCAGCTTTTAACTCACGACCTTCTTTGTCTTTAAAAGAGGCTAAATTAAAATGACAATTATAACAATTAATATCTAATATTTTATTGTTCGATATTATACCTAAGTCTGATAAAACTTTTAAAAATCTATATACTGTTGACATACCTAAATTTGGTATTTGTTCTTGAGCAATATAATATAACTCTTTAGTACAATTAAAAGTCCCAGAAAATAAAATATCAAGCAATTGCAATCTTTGTTTAGATAATCTAACTGATTGCTCTTTAAGTTTTTTAATACACTCTGTCTTTGCAGCATTAATTGTAAAACATTCATTCATGTATTCTTTATTGTCATTTAATTTTGTCATAGAACACCCTATAGCATCAATTATTCTAATTTAACAAATCTAACATTGTGCATAAAATCTTTTTGACACAATTCCAATGTCAAATTTACATCTTCTATATTTAGCCAAGTATTTATAGTTACTACATGAGTAAATATATTCACAAAAACTTCAGTTGAATTAAAATGTTTATGTAATATTGGCTGTATATTCAATGCGCACATTGGACAATCAATACCTACAACTTTATAATGATAGACCATAATCTTCAATATTATACTATATTGCTATGATTTAATACTATTAGCATTTTTTTCATACTTTAGCATTGTCGCTAAAATTCCATACAGAATTCTTAATTCATGATAAGTTAAATCAGCTTTGGCATATATTCTTCTAATCTGCCCCATTACTTTGCCATTATGACCTTCTTTCAAAAAACCACATTCAAGCAAATTTTTTTCTATAAAATCATAATAAGCTTCAACTTCATCGTGTGTAGGTTTACGAATAAATTCATTATTTACAGGAGGTTTCTCTTTTTTATCTGTAATTAGTATTTGGCGTAATTCATAAGAAATAACTTGAACACTCATTGCTAAATTAAGAGATGAATAGTCAGGATTTGCATCAATGTTAACATGTATATCACAACGTTGTAGTTCTTCGTTAGTTAAACCAGTCCTTTCTCTCCCAAAAATAATAGCACACTTATTATCATTTCTTACATGTTCAGCTATTTTTTTAACTGCTTCATGTGGTTGATATAAAGGCAATTCTATACTTCTACTACGAGCAGACGTTCCTGCTACTAGGGTTATATCTTTTAAAGCATCATCTAATGTATTATATATTTTTGCGGATTCTAAAACATCTCTAGCACCTTTTGCAAGGGCAATAGAATCGCTATTGATTATATTTTCTTTTTTAACAATTCTTAATTCTTTTAATCCCATTGTTTTCATTGCTCTAGCAGCAGATCCTATATTACCAGGATGACTAGGATCAACCAAGATAATAACAACATTATCCATTATATTGCTATCTACTATCGCCATTATATTTATTTATCCTCTTTATTTTTATTAACATCACTAACGATTATTGATGTTTCTTTATTATTTTCTTTAGTAAAAATTTGTAACTCTTTTTCTGAAAACTGATATTCTATATAGTACATTACATTAGTATTCATGCTTAATTTAAAATAATCTAAAGCCATTATTTTTTCATCATTAATTTGATGATACTTTCCTAAATAAAAATAGGCTTCACATAACCTTTCTGGTAATTCGCTATCGTCATGAACACCATCAAAAATATGATCCCAAAAATCTTGTTCTGATCTCTTATCTAATATTACTTCTATCAAACTTACAATCCATTCACTGTAAGGAGTATTTATATTTTTATAATGTTGTTCTAACTCATTTAAAGCATTTTCTTTATTAATAGCACTATTAATAATGTACAACCATAAAATTCTATATGGATCCTGATTATTCTCATTATAATAAGTTTCTAAGTCTTTTTTTGATGCTATAAACCTTTTTCCATAATATAAAGCAATACCTCTATTTAAATATGCTGAATACCATTTTGGATCCAAATCTAAAGTCGCATCAAAAGCTTCATAAGCATCAAGGTATTTGTTTTCTCTAGTAGCATACATCCCAAAAATATCATAAACAGGTGCAAAATTAACAAAGTAATTACTAGAGTTAACTAAACTCAAAAAAGATAGTAAATTTAATCCCATTTTTTCATATAAACATGAACGCTCATATAATAACTTTGCTTTTTCAAAATTACTTAATTGAGAATTTGATAAATTTTGGTTAAGATTTATTAATTCTGTTTGTTCAATCTTAGAAACAACATATGGTTTTACTATTTTTATATATGAAGGCTTTATATGCGATATAACATTTCCATTTTCGTCAATATTATTTATAGAACAACCTGAAAATATAAATAAACCAATAAAAACTATAAAAAAACTAAACTTATTTATTATCATTATTTTTCCAACCGTAAACATATATTTTTCTCAAACAAATTAAGAAAAAAATTCTTCAAATCAAGAAAAATCTTATACACCCATTAATGATATTATTTTCATAATACACAGATTATCTTTTATTGCCAACAATTTATTTATACCATTAATAAAAAAGGCTAAACTCTATTATAAAAAGTTTAGCCTTAATTCTTTATCAAATACTAAGTATTAACCTATTGATTCACTGATTTCTTCAGAATCTTTCTTTATTTCCATAGGTAATAAATTTTTACGTTGAATCTTTAACAATAGAGGCCATGTAGATGCAACATATACAGATGAAAATGTACCAAACACTATACCAATAATCAATGCTAATGAAAATCCATGAATCATTTCCCCACCAAATAGGTATAATGATAGAACAGTAATCATCGTAGTACCTGAAGTTATAATAGTTCTTGATAAAGTTTCAGTTATTGATAAATTAAATAAATCATACATTTCCAATTTATGTAATTTCAATGCATTTTCTCTAATTCTATCAAATATAACAATTTTATCATTCAATGAATAACCAACAACAGTCAAAACTGAAGCAAGAACAGTTAAATCATATTCAACTTGTAAAAATGAAAAAATTCCTAAAACTACAAAAACGTCATAAGCTAGTGAAATAACTGCTCCTGTTGCCATTCTCCATTCAAAACGAGCGGCAATATAAGCTAATGTTACAATCAAAGACACCACAATAGCTATAATTCCACTAGTAACTAATTCTTCACCAACTGCAGGGCCTACATATTCAGAACGGGTTACTTTAGCATTAGATTCATCTAACTTAATAATAGAAATTACTTTTTCTGTTATTGACTGTTGATTTTCGCCTTCTTTGGGTTGAATTCTTATAGAAAAATCTTTAGTTGTACCTATATTTTGAACAGTTGGCTTAGATATACCATTTTCTATTAATATTGTACGAATTTTTTCTATATTTGCATCAGTTGGATATTGAACCTCAATAATCACACCACCAGTAAAATCCAATCCCCAATTTAGTCCTTTAGTGCAAATTACGGATATACAACCTATTACAAAAATTATTGTAATTAATTCCACTAATTTTGCAATTTTCATAAATGGAATAACTGTTCCTGATTTTATAATTTGAAACATTTGCGACCTCCTATATCCACAACTTCTTAACAGTTCTACCACCCCAAATTGCATTTACAATTCCACGGCAAGCTGTTACAGCAGTGAACATTGAGCTAGCTAAACCAATCATTAACACTAAGGCAAAACCCTTTACAGCACCAGTACCAACTAGGAATAAAATCAATGCTACAAAGAAAGATGTAATATTAGAATCAGCTATTGTAACAAATGCTCTTTCATACCCTAAATGAATCGCTTGTTGCACGCTTCTTCCATTTCTTATTTCTTCTCTTATACGTTCATATATTAGTACATTAGCATCAACAGCCATACCTATAGTTAACACAATACCAGCTATACCAGGCAAAGTCATTGTAGCTCCTGGAATAAAAGACATAATACCAACAAGTAATATCAAATCAAGGAACAATGCAATATCTGCAATTAACCCAAATGCACGATAATATATAATCATAAATAGAAATAGGAAAGACAAACCCCAAATCATTGCTTGAATACCATTAGCAATGTTTTGCTTACCTAAGCTAGGTCCTATATTTCTTTCTTCTACTATTTGTATAGGGGCAATTAAAGCACCAGCTCTAAGTAGTAGCGCTAAATTATGAGCTTCTGCTTGACTATCCAAACCAGTGATACGGAATTTTGAACCTAATCTTGCTTGAATTGTTGCAACATTGATTATTTGTTCTACTTTCTTAAACTTAGGCTTAGAGTTTGTTGTAATTTCTTCGTTTTCATTTTCTACAACTTTATATTCTATAAAGTTTGTAGCCATAGGTTGTCCAATATGATCTTTTGTAAAATTGGACATTATAGCACCACCAGTAGAATCCAAGCTTATATTTACTTCAGGCATACCATTGTTATCAATACCACTCTTTGCATCAACTATATGATCACCTGTTAATATAACCCTTTTACTTACAACTACAGGCCTACCCTCTTTTGTATATAAAATTTCATCACTTGAAGAAAGAGGAGAACCTGAAATGTTTTGAATATCTGCTTGACTATTTACAAATCTAAATTCGAGAGTTGCAGTTGCACCTAAAATTTCTTTTGCTCTTGCAGAATCTTCAATACCTGGTAATTCAACAACAATTCTATCAGCACCTTGTCTTTGAACTAAAGGTTCAGCTACCCCTAATTCATTAACACGATTTCTAATAATATTTATATTTTGTTCAACAGCACTGGTTTTAATATCTTTGATTTTTTCAGGCTTTAGTGACACTAACAAGTACTTAGTATCATTTTCATCAAATAATTGAATATTTAAATCGTTATGTTTTTCAGACAATAAAGATTTAGCATCCCTCATAATATCTGCATCTCTAAAGAAAATTTGTGCAGATTCTCCTTGAATTTTTACACCTGACAATCTTAATTTTTGCTGTCTTAACTCAGATCTAATATCTTGCACTGTTTGTTCAAGAATCTTTTTAATGGCTTCATTCATATCAACTTCCATCAAAAAGTGTAGACCACCTCTTAAATCTAGACCTAATTTTAACGGAGCCGCACCAATATTTTTTAACCAATCAGGAGTTGCTGCTGCTAAATTTAAAGCAACTACATAGCTACTACCTAAGTTTTTATGCAACTTTTCCTTAATCTTTAAACGCTTATCGTTATCATCAAATCTAATTAAGACTTGTCCTTTATCAAACTCAATATTACATTCTGGACAATCTGTATTAATAACACTTTTTATCTTTTCAACATCAGTATCTACAAGAGCTACACCTCTTGCACCTGAAATCTGAATAGCCAAATCTTCACCATATAAATTTGGCAAAGAATATACAAAACCTAGTAATAAAATTACAATTATAAGTATATTCTTCCACAATGGATATTTGTTTAACAAACCAAACTCCTTACATTACTTTTTTGTAACAACAACATTTTCAGAATATGTTCCCTTTGGCAAAGGACTTACTATATAAGTTCTTTTCACTTTGATCAATGTTGTTTCATTAATTTCTAAAGTATATACATCTTTATCATCACTAATTTTTTGAATCCTACCGATAATGCCACCATTTGTTAAAACTTCATCTCCTACCTTTAAAGAATTCAACTGCTCTTGTTGCTCTTTTCTCTTTTTACTGTTTGGTCTCATAACAAATAAGTACATAAATAACATTACAATCGCTAAAATCACAAAAACAGACATATCACCTGTCGGCGCCTGAGCATTAGGATTAACGTTTTGAGTAACCACTTCTTCTGCTAAAGCTGTAGGAAAAAAATTCATTTATTAACCTCTTATATTTTAAATTTGTTTTCAATAATCTAACTATTTGCTTATTATATTAAAAAAGAAACTAATACGCATTAGTAATTAGTATTTCTACCTTCTAAAGGGTACTTTTTAAAAAATTCTTCCGCCCATTTTTCAAATGTACCTAACTCTAACTGCTCCCTTATTTTTTGCATTAATCTCTGATAAAAACGAAGATTATGTATTGTATTTAACCTAGCACCTAACATTTCTCCACATTTATCTAAATGATGTAAATAAGCTTTTGAATAATTCTTACATGTATAACAATCGCATTCTGAATCTAAAGAACTAGTATCATTTTTATATTTAGAATTGCGTAATTTTACAATTCCATCTGTTGTAAAAAGATGGGCATTTCTAGCATTTCTTGTAGGCATAACACAATCAAACATATCAACTCCACGCAATACCGCATCTACAATATCTTGTGGTTTACCAACTCCCATTAAATATCTTGGTTTGTCAGTAGGCATCTTTTCTACAATAAAATCTAAAATCTTATGCATTTCTTCCTTAGCTTCACCGACAGCCAGACCACCAATTGCATAACCATCAAATCCAATATTTAAAAGTTCTATTAAAGATTTTTCACGTAAATCTTCATATACGCTTCCCTGAATAATACCGAACAAATTATTAGGATTTTGTAATCTGTCAAATTCGTCACGGGAACGTTTTGCCCAACGCAAACTCAATTCCATCGATTTTTTTGCTACTTCATAAGTTGCAGGATAAGGTGTACACTCATCAAAGCACATTACAATATCTGAACCTAAATCATTTTGAACTTGCATTGAAACTTCTGGTGACAAAAAAACTTTATCTCCATTAATAGGATTTTGAAAGTAACATCCATCCTCTTTGATTTTTCGTAATGCTCCTAAGCTAAAAACTTGAAAACCACCTGAATCTGTTAAAATGGGTTTATCCCAATGCATAAAATCATGAAGATCTCCATGTTGCTTTATAACTTCGCAACCAGGCCTAAGCCATAAATGGAATGTATTACCTAAAATTATATCCGCATCAATTTCTTTAACCTCTTCAGGTGTCAAACCTTTAACTGTTCCATATGTTCCAACTGGCATAAAAGCAGGTGTACGAATGATTCCTCTATCAGTATGAATTTCACCTAATCTAGACTTTCCTTGTGTTTTTTTTAGTATAAATTCCAATCTCAATCTATTATTCCTCTACTAATTTTTCTATATCTTTTGCAGACTCAGGATTACTATTCTTAGTAATAAACATAGCATCACCATAGCTAAAGAATCTAAATTTATTTTCTACTGCATATCTGTAAGCATTCATTGTATGCCTATATCCTGCAAAAGCAGAAACTAACATAATTAAGGTTGACTCTGGTAAATGGAAGTTTGTTATTAAACAATCTATTACTAAATACTTGTAACCAGGATAAATAAATATAGAAGTATCTGATGAATAAGGTTCTATAATATTTTTGCTATTAGATTCTAGAGCTTTCTGAGCTGCACTTTCTAATGAACGAACAGAAGTAGTTCCAACAGCAATAACTCTATGTCCTTTTGCTTTAGCTTGTAATATTTTATCAACAACATCTTGAGTCACTTCCACATATTCCGAATGCATTTTATGATCTAAAATATTATCTTCTTTTACAGGCTTAAAAGTGCCTGCACCTACATGTAGAGTTACAAAAGCTTCTTGAATTCCTTTATCTTTAAGCTTTTTCAATAATTCTTCTGAAAAATGAAGACCTGCAGTAGGAGCTGCAACAGCACCTAAAACTTTAGAATAAACAGTTTGATAACGATCCCTATCTTCTATCAAATCTTGTCTTTCAATATATGGAGGTAAAGGAATATGTCCTATATCATTTAATATAGCAAACACATCTTTATCACTTACAAATTCAATAACAAACAATTCATCTTTACGTTCCTTCATAATAGCTTCATAACCATTTGGGAACAATAATTTAGAACCACTTTTAGGAGACCTTGAACATTTTATATGAACTAAAGCATCTTTATCAGAAATTACTCTTTCAACAAGAATTTCAAAATTACCACCTGTTTCTTTTTTTCCATATAATCTCGCTGGTAATACTTTAGTATTATTAAAAACTAATAAATCACCTGGTTCTAAAAAATCTATAATATCGTAAAAATGTTTCTCTTCCAAATTGCCATTATTACCATCAAGACATAAAAGTCTACTATGGGTTCGTTCTTTAGCAGGAAATTGTGCAATTAATTCTTTTGGAAGATTAAAATTAAAATCTGATCTAAGCATAAAAAACTCCTAACTCAAAGATCTTAAAAATTATAAAGTATTTATGCAAGTATTATTTTATATATCGACCTAAAATAATAAAAAAAACAAACAAAAAAAAAAAAAAAAATAAAAACTATTTTGTCTAGTTATCTAAAATAAGAACAAACTTCTTACATTATGAAAATAATTTTATGTACTAAATACTATCAACACATTATAAATTCCATCTCATTAAATATATTGCAAAATAGGGTAAATATAGCTTTTTTCACCATTTTTAACCTAAATTCAATTTTAAACACTAGCAAAATTAAAAATTTATTGACATAAATCACAGATTTTATATAATATTGGTGTTCATTAGTCCTATTGTTATTAATTATTGATAACGCCTACCTCTTTCAGAGGTGGGTTTTCTTTTTTTTGTTTATACATACAATAAAAAAGGTGATTTTATTTCTAAAACCACCTTAAAAATTACAAGCTTATAGAATTATGTTCTATTGTATTTAGCTGTTCTCTTAAATGCTCTTTCTTGTTGGTCAAACAAGTAACAAGCCTTTGCTGGAATACCTACTTCTAAAGAATCACCTGTATCAACAGGAATTTCAGAAGCCGCCTTAACAGTGAAATCTTCACCATCAACATCCATATATACAAAGCTTTCTGCCCCTAAATGTTCAGCAACCTGAACAACACCAGATAATCTGCTATCAGCATCAGGATGTTCAACAGGAACTAAGTGTTCAGGACGAATACCTAATTCAACTTTATCACCAACACTTGCACGACGAGCATCTACACAAGCAGTGATAACGTCACCTGTATTTAACTTAACACGACAACGATCTTCACCAATTTCAATTAATTGCCCCTTTAAGAAGTTCATTTTTGGCGAACCTATAAAGCCAGCTACGAACTTATTCTGTGGGTTATGATAAAGTTCTAACGGTGTACCAAATTGTTCTAAGTTAGTTTCTGCAGAATCTTTTAACGGACTCAATACAACAATTCTATCAGCTAATGTCATAGCTTCAACCTGATCGTGAGTTACGTAAATAATTGTTGAATTTAATTCCTTATGCAATTTAGCAATTTCAATACGCATCTTTACACGAAGTGCAGCATCAAGATTTGATAATGGTTCGTCAAATAAGAATACATCTGGTTGTTGAACAATTGAACGACCAATTGCAACACGCTGACGCTGACCACCTGATAAAGCCTTTGGTTTACGATCCATCAAAGCATCCAAACCCAAAATTTGAGAAGCATGATTTACACGCTTATCAATAGTTTCCTTATCAAACTTTTTAAGTTTCAAACCAAATGCCATGTTTTCACGAACATTCATATGTGGGTACAATGCATAAGATTGGAACACCATACCAACACCACGATCAACAGGAGGAACGTCATTCATTACCTTACCACCAATTCTTAATTCACCATCAGTGATATCTTCCAAACCTGCAACCATTCTTAAAAGAGTAGACTTACCACAACCAGATGGACCAACGAAAACAATGAATTCACCATCTTTAATGTCTAAGTTAATGTTACGTAAAGTATCCTTAAGGATAGCTCTGTTATAATTCTTTAATACATTTGTTAATGTTACTTCAGCCATTTATAGCTCCGCAATATAAATCTATTCAATGCGGTGAAAACACCGCATTATTAAAATCACTAATTAACCCTTTACACCACCAGCTGTTAAGCCACCTACTAACCAACGTTGTGCTAATAGGAATACAACTGTGATTGGGAAACCTGACATAACAGCCGCAGCTGCGAAATCACCCCACAATTTATTTTGTGAAGCTAAGTACTGCTGAGAACCAACAGCAAGTGTATATCCATCTACATCATTTAATAAGATACTTGCAACTGGAACTTCAGTAATAGTACCGATAAAAGATAAGATAAATACTACTGCCAAAATAGGCACAGATAAAGGTAATAATACCAATCTAAATGCTTGCCATGGAGTTGCACCATCTATTGCAGCAGCTTCTTCTAATGAAGCATCAATTGTTTCAAAATATCCCTTTATTGTCCATACGTGTAGAGCAATCCCACCCATATATGAAAGGATCAGACCACCATGAGTATCCAAACCTAGGAATGGTATATATGTGCCGATATTATCAAACAATGCATAAATAGCTACTAATGCTAACACTGCTGGGAACATCTGAAAAATCAACATACAATTAAGTATAAATGACTTACCAGCAAAGTTTAATCTAGCAAAAGCATATGCACTTGTTGTTGATAATAAAACAATAAAGAATGAAGTAACTACTGAAATATAAATACTATTCCATAACCACTTTAATACAGGGAATGGAGGCAATACTTCCTTACCTGTATTATCAATGTAAGATACGCCAAATGCTAACTTCCAATGATCTAAAGTTAATGAATCAATAGAAGGTAGGAATAAATCCCACAAGCTATCAGCTACGTTGGTTGCAAAGTTACCTTCACGGAATGAAATCATTACTACCATGTATAATGGGAACATTATAGCTAAGATAAATAACCACATAATTACATGAGTAATCATAATACGATATTTTATCGATTTTGGTTGAACTACTGCCATTTTTTTAATCCTTAGCTGCCATCTTAGAAAGCTTCAAGTTAACAACTGATAAAGCACCAACAAGAATAAAGATCGCTGTTGCAATTGCTGAAGCTAAACCATAGTTATTACCACCAGCACCACCTTCGAATGCCAATCTGTAAGTATATGATACTAACAAATCTGTTGCACCAGCCATTGTAGCTGTTGTACTTCCTGCTTCAGGAATAAAGTCAGGACCACCCTTAGTTAATAACATAATCAACACGAAATTGTTGAAGTTAAACGCAAATGATGCAATTAATAATGGTGTTAATGGCTTCATTAGTAAAGGCAATGTAATCTTAAAGAAGTTTTGGAAAGGACCTGCGCCATCCATAGCAGATGCTTCATATAGATCATCAGAAATAGACTTTAACAAACCCATACACAAAATCATCATATAAGGGTAACCTAACCAAGCATTAACGATTAATAGCATAGATCTTGCTAAACCAGCTTCATTGAACCAATCAGGCTTAATACCAAAGAAGAAGTCTAAAATTCTGTTGATTTCACCAAAGTTTTCGTTAAATAATCCCTTAAATACAAGAATAGAAATGAAAGAAGGCACCGCATAAGGCAAAATCAAGAACACACGGTAAAAACCTCTACCCTTTAGGAATTCCCATTGAGCAAGACAAGCTAACACCATACCTATAGCAAGTGTTATAAAAACTGTACCAGCAGCGAAACAAACAGTCCAAATAAATATCTTAACAAATGGTTCAGAAATGTTAGGATCAGTTACAATCTTTTTAAATTGTTCAAAACCTACACCAACACGGAAACCAGGTGTTACATACTCACCTTCAAAGTCACCATTTGCATCATTCAAATACCTATAGTAACCAACTTCCATATCAGGCAAGAATAAACGACCGTTTTCATTATCTAATAACAAGTAATCACTAGTAATTGTACTGCCATTTGCTAAAATTTTATTAGGTATTTTTCTAAATTTTTTATTAACAGCACTAAATGTATGTAAACTAGTCATAGATAATTCTAGATTATCAAGTTTAACTTTAATAACCTTTAAATAATCTCTGAACTGAATCTTACACTTAATACCACATGATTCGTTTTGAATAGAATCGATTGGACTAACATGAATTTCAGTCTTTTCAGCCTGACTTTGAATATTAGGCTTTGCCATAGCATCCTTGTCATACAACTTCATTTCATTTGAAGCATATAACTTAACTGGAGCTACAGTTCCGTCTTCAAGTGTTTGTCCACCAATTGACAATACGATTTGATATTGATCTTGAGATCTTCCCTTTACTAAATCAAACTTATAGTCGCCACCTGCAACTCTATAAGTTCTCTTTAAGTGAAAATCTTCAGCACGTTCTAAATCAAACAAATTACTTGCTGAATAGTTGGTAAATGCTATATAAATAGTATATACCAATGGGAAGATAATAAATATAACCATACCCGCTACACCTGGGAATATATAGCGATGTGGATATAAACCCTTAAGCCATGATACTAATAGACCAGCCACGATCACTATTGTAAACAATATTGCAAACGCAAACTGACCATTAGTTACCATAGATCCTATCATCCAAGCTCCAAAAGCGGCAACCAAAATGGAAACCAAAATTTTGAAGACTTGGAACCCAGGTTTTGCACCAGAGGTGTTTACCTTTGTATTCATAGATTCCATGTTATAATCCTAATAAATCCTATCTAAATTAAGCTTGTAATATCGTAATAAAAGTTTATTACAAATAAAAACTTTAATACTTTCATATTAAAGCTTTTAGTTCTAATAACCAATTACTAGAGCCCTTTTCAGGGCTCTAAAAATTCAGCTATTATTGTTCAATACGACGTTCAGCTGTGCTTAAAGCATCTTCTAATGTCTGACGACCTGTTGTAGCATTCTTTAATGCAGTTTGGAATGAAGACCAGAAACGGTTCATTTCAGGAACGCTAGGCATTGGATCACCATTAGCAGCGTTAGACATTGTTACAGCGATACGTGAACCAGTAGCTCCCTTTTCTAACAATGCTTCAAAACTCTTTAAACCCACTGCACCTAATGGCTTATCATTATTTAATTCAGTTAAACCTTCGTTAGTTAACAAATATTTTTCAATAAATTCTTTAGCTAAGTCCTTATTTGGAGATGCTGCGTTGATAGTCATACCCTGAACACCAACAAATGGACGACCAGCATTACCAGCTAAAGATGGGATAGGGTTGATAGAAATCTTGATACCCTTATTATCATATTGACCCCATGACCATGGACCATTTATGATACAAGCAACCTTACCTTGTACAAAGTTAGATTCCATAACACCGTAATCAACACCCTTTTCCATGTGACCATTCTTAACTAAGTCAACTAAGAATTGAACACCCTTCTTAGCACCATCATTGTTCACACCTGAATCTTTAACATCGTATTCACCGTTACCCTTTAACTTAAATGCATAACCACCATTAGCAGAAATTAAAGGATAAGTGAAGAATGGGTTCATATAATCCCACATGATTGCGCGCTTGCCTTCAGCCTTTAACTTTTCATCTAACGGAATTAATTCTTCAAAAGTCTTTGGAGCTGTAGGAACAATCGCAGTGTTACAAATTAAAGCAACCGCTTCAATTGACACAGGATAACCATAGTACTTACCACCGATATCCATAGCCTTCCAAGCTACGTCTTGGAATGAATCCTTAACTTCCTTTGATGGTTCAATAGGAGTTAACAAACCAGCCTTAACCCATTCACCAAAACGGTCATGTGCCCACATAAAAATATCTGGACCATTACCAGTTGCAGCAGTTTGTTGGAACTTAACTTCTACTTGGTCTGGATGAGATACTGTAACCTTAACACCAGTTGCTTGTTCAAACTTCTTACCTACCTTTGCGATACCATCGTATGACTTATCGCCATTAACCCAAATTGTTAACTGACCTTCTTCAATTGCAGCAGATGCAACTTGTGATAAACCAAAAGCAGCTAAGCCTACTACTGTTGCTAAAATTGTCTTTTTCATTAGTCTATATCCTTACTATGAACTTCTATTCAATATATCTACTAGTTAAACTAGCTAAAACACAAATGATGATAATTCAAAAAATTAAAAACTCAATTAAAAATGTTTTTATTTTTCAAACTACTTCTCATTTTTTCCTTATTTAGTTTATTAATTTACACTTGAAAACTTTTTCACACAAGTTCTTTTCCTATTTTTTTTTAAATAATTTTAAAATTAGTGACAAATCTTTAATTTACTACCTATTTTTATCGTTTTTCATAAATTTAATTCGTTTTATAACCAAACATTTTAAAATCTAATAAGTATTCTTTTATTGGTATTCTTATTAGTTTATAATAAAGAAAATTATTTAAATTATTAATTACTGTGTAGCGAATATTTTATATGACTAATAACGATTTTAGCTTTACTAATTATTTTACCTATAAAGATGAAGTATCAAGAACTATTATTTGGGGACATAAATTCTTATTTTTAAATATTTTCTTAACACTTCTTATAGGCACAACATATTTATATTCAGCTCAAACCCCTGGAACATTTTTAGGTTTTTTATATCTTTTTTTGGGTTGGTTAGGTCATTTTAGTTCTATTGTTTTTATTATATATCTTATTATATTTTTTCCATTATCATTTATTGGTTCACTCAGAGTATACAGGGTTCTAGCTGTCATTTTATCTGTTATAGCTCTGACAATATTAGCAATCGATATCAAATTATATCAAGCAATAAAAATTCACCTAAGTATATCTGTTTTTAGTTTATTTTTTGAACAAGAAGGTTTTTCAACTGGTTTAAATTTTAATTTTTTATATATTACAATACCAATATTAATAGGAACTGAAATTTTTATATCAAATTTGGCTTGGAAACATATATATACAAGCAAAAGTAAAAAAATTAAATATCTTTCTACATCTATTTTTTTAATAGCCTTTATTTTGACTCATCTTTTAAATAGTTGGGCTGATGCTTTCAAATATACTCCAATAACTATCTCTAAAACTCTTTTTCCAGCTTACTATCCTATGACTGCCAATACGTTTCTACGTGAACATGGTTGGATAAAAGATATTCAAACAAAAGATGGAAAATTATCAATAAATTCCAAAATTTATAAATTAAAATACCCTTTTAATGATTTAGTTTATACACCTCATGATAAGCCACAAAATGTTATTTTTCTATTTATAAACGGATTAAATTATAATGATTTAAATGCTGAAAACACTCCAAATTTATATAAATTTGCAAATGAAAATTATAATTTTAAAGAACATTATATAGGTTCATTAGATCCTTCTTCAAATGCTTTTGAAATATTTTATGGTCTTCCTGGGCAATATTTTGATGATATAATAAATGAACAACAATCACCTATTATTCTTTCAGAAATGCTTAAACAAGACTATAGAATTCATTCATTTTCTACAGGAAAATTTAATGATAGTACAAATAAATTATTCACTAGTAGCGGTCTAAGAAAAAAACAGATTTCACTAAATAATTCTGATAAAGAAACTATTGATAAAGCTATTCAATGGATATCAAATTGGAATGATCGTCCACAATTTACTATTATTTCTATTTCACCTTTTGAATCAATAATAGAAAATAATAAATCTAGTCATAGTTTCAAAAAGCTAGAAGGTATGCGTTTATATAATTTAAAGTCAGCAGATCGACAATTAAAGGATTTACTAACTATTCTTAATGAACAAAAAGATAATTCTTTAATAATTATTACCTCTTTATCAACCTTCAACATTAACCATGATTATCAAAAGTATACCTACACAAGAAATAATCATCACACTCCTTTAATTATTGCAACAAATTCAATGTTATTTAAAGACACCTCAATTCTTACATCTAATCAAGATATTTCCCCAAACATATCAAAAGATATTTTAGGTATAAAAAACAATTTTGATGATTATTCAACAGGTTTCAGCATGACTGATAATCTGAACTCAAGACCTTGGATTTTAAGCGGTGATGCAAAGGAAATACACATCATAACAACTAATCAAACAACGATATTTGATAAAAATGGTAACGCAAGTATTTACACTAGCGATCCAAATAAAACACCTACTCAACCTACAATTGTAATGCTTATTAAAGCGATGAAATTATTGAATAAATTTAAGGAAAAATAAATATTATGATAACAAATATAAACGAAGAAAATCTTCAAGAAATAATATCCAAATCAATGGAAAAAAAAGTACTTTTATATATGTACGATCCTTCTGAACTTTCTTCTCAAAACATTACATCTTCTCTAGAAGCTGCCGTTGGTAATAATAATCAATATTTGATTTTAGCAAAGGCTAGTGCCGCTATCCAAACAATTCAATTAGTTTGTCATCAATTACAAATAAGCGAATTACCAGCAATATGCGTTTTTTTCCAAGGTCGCCCTATTGATATAGTAAACGCTGAATTACTAAGAAACTCACAAAATATACCAGAAATCATTAATAAATATTTACCTAGCCCTGAAGAAATGTTACTTAATGATGCTATAAATTGTTCAGAAAGTGGTGATTATAACGGTGCCTTTTCCAAAATTTCTCAAGCTGCTGAATTAAAGCCAAATGATATTGATATAGCATTTACATATATCAATTTTGCTCTAAAAGCTAAAAAAATAAAAGAAGCTAGAATAGCTTTAGATAAAATCGATGTTGCTAATCAACAAACTCAGACTTACAAGGATTTATTAGCAGCTGTTACATTAGCTGAAGAAAATCAATCAAATCCAGAAATAACAATGCTGGAAAACCTAGTAAAAGAAAATCCTAATGATTTAGACTCTGTGCAAAAATTGGCTACTGCATGGAATCAAGAAGGTAAAAATGAAGAAGCTTTAACTATGTTATATTCATTTTTATCAAAAGATTTAAATGCTAATAATGGTGGCATCAAAAAAGTGTACCTTGATATCCTATCTACAATGAACGGAGATCCTCTACAACCTAAATTTAGAAGAATGTTATATACATTGTTATATTAAACATATCATGCTTGTACATAAATAATTAATTATGTACAAGCTGTTCATAAAAATCCTTTTCTTGGGTTATTCTTCCAATCAAAGCCTGAATTTTTAATACTGTATTTTGTTCAGCACAAATTCGAGATGCCTCTTTTCCATTGTATATTGCTTCATTCCATAGTCCCTTATACTCAAGCAACATAGTGTTTGCAACATATAAATCACAGGTTTTTCTAATTTTCTTATAGGCATCAATCAATAAATTACTAACTGTAACTGAATACTCTTTTCTACTATAGCGTTTTAATAATTTTATAGCTTGTTCATATTTATGTTGTTCTATATAACCTGATGCTAAATTAACTACAATAACTTCATGATCACCCATTTTAGCTTTAGCAGATAATAATAATTTTTCTAGATTTTTAAATTCCTTTTTAGCAATATATAAATCAGATAATGAATCTAGAACAAATAAATTATTACCATATTTTTTTTGTAATATATTTAAACAACTTTCAGCTTCATCATATTTACGTAACTCCAAAGATGATAAAGCCAATTTATATAAAGCAGTAACGCTATTTTTATTTGATGTTAAAACTTCCTTGGCTTGCTTATAATTGTACAAGGGATCCACATCGCTATATCTTACTTCAATTCTACTCTTTGCAAAATCAAAATCTACACTTTCATAATATTTATGTTTTTTTAATAATCTAGCTCGATTCTCTGCTTCTCCCACTCTATTAGCAGATAACGGATGAGATAATAACATTTCAAAAGCTGGATTTATTTTGTCCACCTCTCCATATAAATTTCTCATCATATCTGCCATACCTAAGGGATTATAATTAGCATTATATAATAACTCTATCCCCAATCGATCCGCCTCGTATTCATGGGAACGAGTGTAATTAATCGCATGCTGTTGACCAGCACCTAAAGTTGCTGTTACCGATGCCATACCTAGAGCAGGATTTATAATACCTAATATTATAGAACCAATAAATCCTAGTAAGGTATTTACCGATTCTGCTTCTTGAGCTTCTATACTTCTTGCTAAATGCCTTTGTGTTACATGTATCATTTCATGTGCCAAAACAGAAACAAACTCACTTTCACTATTAGATACCAA
Source organism: Succinivibrionaceae bacterium (assembly GCA_051892875.1). Classification (GTDB taxonomy): domain Bacteria; phylum Pseudomonadota; class Gammaproteobacteria; order Enterobacterales; family Succinivibrionaceae; genus JBJFGR01. The sequence continues at coordinate 13,506 of JBJFGR010000020.1, read as the reverse complement.
AAAAACACCAGTATTAATCATTATTTTTCCACCTAAAAAGGCAGCTGCATTTACAGAATTATCATTAACCAATATTGTTTCGAATGGATAATACACATTTTGAGCTTTATTTGCTAACCTTCCTACTACTGAATTTATATAGGCTTGTAATACTGGATCGTAAATAATAGGCAACTGAGAACGTGCCGTTTTTATAAAATACTCTCCTATTTGTTGTTCTTTTTCCACGGGAAGAGCTTTTACCCCAGCAATACCAAAATCATAATTACCAGCATACACTTTAGAACAATGAAAAGATACTGTAATAACAACAGCTAAATACACAAAAAATAATTTAATAATACCTTGCATGTTAATGTAATTCTTTTGTAAACAACCTTTTATATAATTATAATATATGGACAAACTATACTAAATATAGTTCCATAACTAAATTTTTACAAAATATTTATTAATAATTTTCCTTTAATACTATAATATAAAGGAAATGGGAAAAAATATAAATAGTGAATTTTAAATGATAAAGTTTTTTAAAGCATGGTATTACCACCATTTATCACATCCAGCTGCAGCTGTATTAATTTTACAATTTTTAGCTATTTTTTTATCAATATATTATTTCAGTAATATTTTAGCACCATTAATTGCAGCTCTTGTTCTATCTTTTATGTTGGAAAAACCTACAAATTTTCTAATAAAACACCATGCAAATAGATTTAGCGCATCATCAGTTGTAATATCTTCATTTGTTGTAATTTGTATTTCATTAGTTATTATGATTGTACCTCCTACTATTAATCAATTGAGTAAGTTTGCGAATACCATAACTCTAAGTATCAATAATTATAGTAAGAGTGAAACTAAAATTCTAAATGTAGAAAATTATAACATTCCCCAAAAAGAAAACTTAAAAAATAATGTTGATTTTAATACACCTAGCGATCATAACAATAGTAGTAACAACAATAACTTGTCAAAAAAAGAAGAAACCCAAGATATTACTGTACAATGGTTAATAAATAAACTTGAAATTTTAAAACAAAAGTTACCAGAATCTTACCAAAAAATTATATCTTCTGAGCAACTTAATAAGTCAGTCTCTTATATTAGTAATATAATAAAAGATTGGATATCTCCTTTTTTAAAGACTCAGATAGCCCCGATGCTTGTAGATATACTAAATATATTAATTTACATCGTAATTGTCCCTATTTTTTCATTTTACATGTTAAATGATAAGGAGTATTTTTTAAATCTCACTAAAAAATATTTAGCTCCTTATAATGAAGTGAGTGATTTTTGGTCTAATATGAATAATGATATAACCCAATATTTAAATGGCAAAATCATTCATATTTTAGTTATAAGTACTATTAACGTTATTTCTTTTGGACTACTAAATCTTAATTACGCCTTATTATTAGGTATCGGTGTTGGATTAAGTGTTGTAATTCCATATGTAGGAGCTCTAATTATTACTATCCCTATAGTTGCTATAGGTATTATTCAATTTGGTTTATCTAGCGATTTATTATGGCTCTTAATTGTATATACTGTTATCCAACTTATTGATGCCTATGTAATAACTCCTAAATTATTTTCAACAACGCTTAATTTAAACCCTTTCTTTATATTAGTTGCTATTGTAATTTTTGGAGGAATTTGGGGATTTTGGGGAGTTGTGTTAGCAATACCTTTGGCAACATTTGTAAAAAATGTTATTACCCATTGGCCATCAATTTATAAATAATTTATTTAAGTTTAAAAGTAATAAACAAATACAAACAAATTTATACTTATTTTGTTTGTATTTGTTATCTATTTGTTTGTGATTTTTTATATGAAGATATAACAGCACCTAAAATATTTTCAGAAAATTTTTTCTTTCCTTCTAAAACTGCTACATCGTAAGCATCAAGAACAGCAACACAGTCTTCAAGGTCTTCAAATGACTTTACTATTGTTTCCGCTCTTTTAAGAGGCAAAAGACCACCACGAATTTCTTCTCTTTTCATCAAAACTTCAGTAAATTTAATCCTAGGTAACATTTTCATTGTTAATGTATAACCACTAGATAATCGTGTAATCAGATCAGGTTTTTTAAAAGGTAGTTCCCCAACTTCCAATTGAGAAGAAACAATAAAAGCGCCATGTTGTTTATTTAACCACCTATTATACAGATAGAAAATCTCTGCTTCCCATGAAGGATTACCAGCAACAGCACCTATATTATCAATACAAATAAGATCTAAATCTTCTATACCTTGCAAAAGATATCCAGGTTCTACATCGTTGTACTGGCTAACATCAAAATATATAGATCTAAATGCGTGTTTCTCCGCTTCATTTACAGCAGCTTGAAGCAAATGTGTTTTTCCAGAATTATGTTCCCCTAGCAAATAAATAAATTTAGATGTAGAGTAGTCGTCTTGCTTTACTATTTTTTTTATAAAATTAAAAGGAACACTATTGCAAGCATCAACTACAAAACTTGCAATACTAGAAACTGTCTCACTTACACCTATGTTCAATGGTATTTGGTGATACATAAAAAATTTTGCCTATAATCGCTATTTAACTAATCCCCCACCTGTTTTTAATTTCCTATTAGGGTCTGGAAACTTATTATTTAAAACAGGCTCATTCTGACTCCTATTATTATAATGATTTTTTGCATCTGTTTCAGTATTTAATGATGAATTTTCATTATTTTCTTCTTCATTTTTACGTTCTTGATCACTATTTAACTCAGGAACCTCTAGAATATCTGATTTTTCATCATCATAAATGTATATAAATTCAGAACTTTCAAAAGAAATCAAAGCTTTATACATTGATAAAAAACTACTGATAGAATTTGGTGAATCATATTTTAATAAAAATAAAACATCCCCCCCCTTCACATCTAAAACTACGGGCATTAATCCTATTTTTTCAAGATTTGATTGAATTTTCATAATATTAGAAAAATCACTTACATTTCTTATTAATACTCTATATTTATTTTTTTCTGCTAAACCTAATTTTAAATTATCTGTATTATCAAATCCTGTAGTTACTACAGTTGATTGTGTTTTAGAATTTTTCTCAGCTTCAATAGAACCAACAACTCTTTTAAACTCATTTATAAAATTATTTAATAAAACATCAACATCTTCCGATTTTAAAGTTGTTGAATATACAACTGACTTTTCATCACAATTTATTATTGTTGCTATTAATTCAAAAACACCATCCTTTTCATTTAAGAGAGCTGTTGTAACATATCCTTTAGTATATCGTAGAGATGGGATAATAATTTCCTCAGGTAAAGATTTGATAACAGATGAAACATTCACAGCTTCCATATCTTGTAAATCATTAATTGGAAATACAACGTTAATTCCATTATCAAAACCAACTTTCTTTATTTTTTTTATAATATCATTTTCTTCATCAGCTGAAACAATTTTAGCATCAATTCGAGTTGTTACATTACCATCAGAATCTAATCCTTTTACTTCTACGCCTTTTACTAACCAAAACAATAAAGGCTCTGGTAATCCATACCAAACAGGAATTAAACCATTATGGAGCAAGTTATCAATTTTTTTATCATTAAAAATTACTTTTAATTGGTAATCATCAGTAATTATTTCGTCATCTATTAAGGAATCTGCATCAATTTTTATGTTTGAGCCATCTATTAAACCATTACTTAAATCTTTCACAAGTTTTTGCAAAGCCAAATCATGACTTTCATCATAATCACCATTAAAATCAACAACTACGGAATATTTTACTTTCTTGGAATTTATATTTTCTGAGTTTTTTTTATCTATACTATTATCCATATCTGATACATATATATCATCACTTTCTGCTAATACATTAGATAAAAATAGCATAGTAGAAATTGGAACAAGTGCAAATTTTAAAATCATTTTTATTCTATTCATATCTTAATCCCCAGATGTTATACACAATATAACTTATCAAATAAGAATTAATTAAATTTAACTATATTAATTTTTTCTATATTTATATTAACCATTTTATATCATATATAAAAAACTAAATAAACAAAATATCATATAAGTAGAATATAACGCAAAAATTTGATAGAATGGGGACGTTTTTTATAGATATTTTATCTCACGTAGGTTTTACCAAATATGGACAAGCAAAAGTTAAGTTATAAAGATGCTGGTGTTGATATTGATGCAGGAAACGCATTAGTTGATAATATTAAGAGTGTTGTAAAAAAAACAACTAGACCTGAAGTTATGGGTGGTTTAGGTGGATTCGGTGCATTATGCAGAATACCAACAAATTACAAAAAACCTGTATTAGTATCTGGTACTGATGGCGTAGGAACAAAATTACGTCTAGCTATAGATTTTAAAAAACATGACACTGTAGGTATAGATCTTGTTGCTATGAGTGTTAACGATCTAATAGTTCAAGGTGCTGAACCTTTATTTTTCTTAGATTATTATGCTACAGGCAAACTTGATGTTAGTGATGCTACAAAAGTTATTACAGGAATTGGTACAGGTTGCCAACAAGCTGGTTGTGCATTAATTGGTGGTGAAACAGCAGAAATGCCAGGAATGTACCATGTTCCAGATTACGATTTAGCAGGTTTTGCTGTTGGTGTTGTTGAAGAAGATGAAATTATTGATGGCAGTGCTGTTAAAGTAGGAGATAAGTTAGTTGCTATTGCATCTTCAGGCCCTCATTCAAATGGTTACTCTTTAATTCGTAAAGTTTTAGAGGTATCTAAAGCTGATCCATTCCAAAAATTAAGTGATGGTAGAACATTAATAGATACTTTATTAACCCCAACAAGAATTTACGTAAAACCAATTCTTAACTTAATGAAGTCTTGCAAGATTCATGCTTTAGCCCATATTACTGGTGGTGGTTTCTGGGAAAACATTCCTCGAGTACTTCCTGCTAACACTAAAGCAGTATGTCAAAGTTCTTCTTGGGAATGGCCTGAAGTATTTCACTGGTTACAAAAAAACGGTGGTATCGATACTCACGAAATGTATCGCACATTTAACTGTGGTGTAGGTATGATTGTTGCTCTAAATGAATCTGACGCTGATAAAGCAGTAGAATTGTTAAAAGCAAATGGCGAAAATGCTTGGGTTATTGGTTCTATAGAAGAAGCTAAAGAAAACGAAGAACAAGTTGAAATAATTTAATATCTTTATTAAATTCTTAACCTATTCAATTATAAAAGGCTGTTAAACAGCCTTTTATTTTGATTCAATACTATTCAAAATTTCATCTTCCCTATTTTCTTGAAATTTTTCATAATGTTCGGGAATCATAAAATGAGTTCTTATTTCTACAAACTTTTGAGCATCAGATATCTCTCCTTTTTCCTTATTTAGAATATATTCGTCTCCAAAAGCCAAATTAGCAATCCCTTTTCCTTGACCTAATTTAAACATATACATTACATGTTCAAATTCTTCTGTAGGATCAAGTTCAATTATTTTTAACTTTTTATTACCAATAATTGATTCTCTATCAAATGTTTTATTTGCACTTATTGATGTATTTGAATCATACTCTGAAAAACCAAAATCTTCTTGGCCTCCTGTCATAGCTAAATATACTTCAGCAAGGATTTCAGAGTCTAACAAAGCCCCGTGACTTGTACGAGCTGAACTATCTACATTTAATTTAGAACACAAAGCATCCAAACTTATCTTTTGACCAGGATATTTCTTTCTAGCTATATCTAATGTATCAGTTACTTGACATATGTCTTCAACCTTTATATTTAACTTATTCAAGTTAAATTCATGATTAATAAATCCTACGTCAAACTTAGCATTGTGAATTAGTAATTCTGAACCTTTTATAAAATCAATAAATTTTTTGCTTATTTCATGAAATTTCGGTTGACTTGCTAAAAATTCATCAGATATGTGGTGAACATTATACGCTTCTTCATCAACCTTTCTCTCAGGGTTTATATATATCTGTAATTTATTTCCTGTTATCTTGCGATTAATAACTTCAACACAACCAATTTCAATGATTCTGTGATCCCCTGGTGATCCATCATCACTTTTACCTGTAGTTTCTGTATCTAAAACAACTTGTCTTTCACATTTTTGCTCATAAATATCAGACATAATAATTGGTTCCAAATAAATAGATATAATAAAAATATAATAAAATTAATTAATTACAGTTTATCATTAATTCACAAAAACAGTAATTCAAATAGCTTTTCTTATTTATAAATAAAAGAATAATTGATAAAATAAAAGAGACATTATAGGAAAAATTATGAAAGAAGTGACAATATATACAGATGGCTCTAGTTTAGGAAACCCTGGACCGGGTGGTTACGGAATTATTCTAAATTATAAGCAATACGAAAAAGAACTATCTCAAGGTTTTAAATATACAACAAATAATCGCATGGAATTACTTGGTGCTATTTCAGGATTAGAAGCCTTGAAAGAACCTTGTAAAGTAACAATCATCACAGATAGTAGATACGTTATTGATGGTATAACTAAATGGATTATTAATTGGAAAAAAACAAAAAGACTCTATAGCAATAACCTATTAAATAATGATTTGTGGAAAAGATTAGATGAACTTTCACAAAAACACAAAATAACTTGGAAATGGGTAAAAGGTCATAATGGACATGATCAAAATGAAAGATGCGATATACTTGCCAAAAAAGCTGCACAAAGTTATTCATTACTTGAAGATACAGGATATGTATCTGCGTAAATATATCTTATCTTTTATTATTGCAATTTTTATTACTGGTTGTGCTAATCATATAAATGAACTTAACGAGATTAATCCTAATCTCGAAGCATCTGTTGATGATTTAAAAAATGACAGTGATTTCAATTATGGCGATAATATTTTATACTCTTACAATAGTATTTTGCGTGAAGATCATTTATTAATCAAAAATGCCACATATAAAACGCTATGGAAACACGCTATTTTTGAAATGGATTTTGAACATCCAAAACATTTGCCGTTACAAAAAAATATTAAGATATATAACAAACAAATAGAAAAACAATTAAAAAATGGCCATTTATATCTCTACTATATTATAAATCTGTTAAAAACAAAGAAGATGCCCTTAGAATTAGTTGTAATTCCTATTATTGAAAGTAATTTCAATCCTCATGCTACTTCTCCAGCTGGAGCTGTAGGATTATGGCAATTTGTTAAAATAACTGCTAAAAGATTCAATTTAAAAAATACCAATACTTATGACCAGCGTAAAGATATTATTCTCTCCACCAATGCAGCTTTGAATTATTTTGAATATCTATATAAACTATTTAATGATTGGGATTTGGCAATTGCAGCTTATAATGTCGGCGAAGGCACTGTTTTAAAAGCAATAAAACAGAATAAAGCAAAAGGGAAATCCATAAATTTGTGGAGTTTAAATATTCCAAAATCTGGCAAACAGTATGTGGAAAAACTATACTCTTACATCAATATCCTTCGAAATGCCAGGAAATACAATATTATATTTCCTGGTATGTCCTATAGACCTGTTTTTACAATAGTACCAATAAACCAGCCTATTTCAGTAAATGAAATATCAAAGAAATCAGGTATATCACCAGAAAGAATATTAAAATTAAATCCAGGTTTTAAAAGTAAAAGTGCCAAAACTTCTGATGCTCCATATATATTACTACCTATTCAAAATCGAGATATTTACGAGAACTACATTATTTGGTGATATGATAATAAACAATAAAACTCAAAACACTCAACAACACATAAAACTCTACATTAATTTGAAATTAGATTATTGGTTTCACCTTAGTTAAGAGTTCCCTAAGCTTTTCTTCATCTATAATCTTTATATTCAGTTCCTTGGCTTTATCTAATTTGGAACCTGAATTATCCCCAGATATTACAAAATCTGTCTTTTTTGAAACAGAACCACTTACAGTTGCTCCTAAATTTTGAAGAATTTCTTTTAATTCATTTCTTTTAATAGTTAAGGTACCAGTAATTACTACTGTTTTTTCCCAAAAAGGATTATCTTTTATTTCATTTAATTCTTGTTGTGATTTTTTAACTATTGAGGGAATACACCCTGCACCACCTTCAGAAGAACTTTTTAATAAATCTTCTAAAACTCTTACGTTATGTTCTTCTTTAAAAAAGTTAACGATATGCTTCGCACTAACTTGACCGATATCAGAAAGTTTCAATAAGTCATCAACAGTTGCTAATCGTAAATCTGAAATCGTATCAAAATTATTAGCTAAAGTTAAAGCTGTAGTACTGCCTACTTCTCTAATACCTAAAGCATAAATAAATTTATTCAAAGGCTTAGTTTTACTTTGTTCAATGCTCTCAATAATTTTTTTAGCTACAACTTTTCCAATAGTCCTTAACTTTGTTTTTTTATCAGTAAATAGCTCTTCTTTAGCTAGTTCATCGATATTTAATGGAGTTGAAGCTAAATTATCTAATGATAAATGGTAAATATCATTCACAGATTTTATTAAATTATTTTTTATAAGAGCCTCAACATATGAATCACCTAAGCCCCTTATATCCATTGCATCTCTTGATACAAAATGATTAATAGACTCCTTTAACTGAGCATAACAATATAACCCACCAGTACATCTCAAAACAGCTTCTTCTGGCAATTTCTCTAGATTACAACCACATATTGGACAAATACTTGGTATTTCTATATCTTTCTCTGTTCCATTTCTCTTTTCTTCAATAACTTTAACAACTTGAGGTATTACATCTCCTGCACGACGAACTGACACGTAATCACCAACTTTTACACCAAGACGTTTTATTTCATCTATATTATGCAAAGTTGCATTTGATACTGTAACACCAGATACTTTAACTGGAACTAAACGAGCAACAGGAGTAACAGCTCCAGTTCTTCCTACTTGAAAATCGACAGCTATTAATTGAGTTATTTCTTCTTGTGCTGGAAATTTATGCGCTATGGCAAATCGAGGAGATCTTGATATAAAACCTAATTTCTGTTGCAACGACAAATCATTTACTTTATAAACAATTCCATCAATATCGTATTCTAAATTAAACCTTTTTGCTAATATTGAATCGTGATATTCTCTTAAAAAATCTAAACCATATCCTATTTTTACTTCTTCATTTATTGGTATACCTAATTGCTTTACATATTCTAAACACTCATAATGCGTTTTAGGAAGTTCATATCCTTTACATTCTATTACAAAATAACAATTGAATGTCAATTTACGTTTAGCTGTTTCTCTAGGATCTTTTTGTCTTAAACTTCCTGCAGCTGCATTTCTTGGATTAGCAAAAAATTTATTTTTTGACGGATTTTGACGTGCAAGCTCGTTTAAACTCTCAAAAGCATCGTGTTTCATATAAACTTCACCACGAACTTCTAGATATTGAGGAATGTTATCTCCATGTAATACTAAAGGGACATTACCAATAGTTTTTACCTGTGCTGTAACATTTTCACCAACTTTGCCATCACCTCTTGTTGCAGCTTGAACTAGTTCGCCATTTTCATATACTATGCTAACAGCTAAACCATCAAGTTTTGGTTCAGCACAAAACTCTATATTTTTAGAAAGTGTTGAGATACCATCTTCAACTCTTGATACAAATGAACATAATTGTTGATCATCAAATACATTATCCAATGATAACATTGGAACTTTATGATAAACAGGTTCAAACTCAGATAAAATATTCCCTCCAACTTTTTGAGTTGGGGAATTCTTGTCTAGATATTCAGGATACTTATCTTCTAAAAATTGCAATTCCTTAAAAAGTCTATCATATTCAGAATCAGGAACTGAGGGAGCATCTAAAGTATAATATTCATAAGAATATCTATGAAGTTTTTTTGATAATTCTTTTATTTTATCTTGTATTTGTTCGTTACTCATAATATATAATTAGCTTAAATTAAATATAATAATCAACTTAAAAACTTTTACTACACGCTAACAACCTGATCATAAATAGCTAAAATTTCTCGATCTTTCATTATAATTTCTTCTCCCATAGGTTTTTTTTGATTATCTAGCATACTTCCCCCTATTTCTTTAGCAACTAGATATGCAAATTGTGCCATTTTTAAATAATAATCTTCTGCATATCCTCTATCAGGTAAATTTAAAAATAAACACAATGCTTCATAGGATACTGTTTCGGAATCAGATTCTGAAAATCCATAAGGTTCACTGCTACCGCATAGCTTAAAAATAACGTTATTATTTTCACCCATTAGATAATACAAATTATACTCACCTAATACTAAATTGTACTTTTTACAAAAAGCAATAGCTTCTTTTACAGATATTTTTTCGCCATTATCTTTTACTATGTTAATTTGATATACTTGCTTTGGCTCAGTAACTTCAGGACTTTCAACCTTTGTAGTACTACTAAATAAGTGTTTTATCTTAACTAATAGGTCATTAAATAAATTGTGCTTTGAATTTCCTGTTTTCTCATCGTTATGAACAACATTATCAGTGTTATCAGTATTATCAACATCTATTTGTTTGTTACTATCAGCATCAACAAAAACCTGATCTGAAATACTTTCTGAATTCACAATAACAACCTGTTCTTTATTCTGTATTTCATCAATATCTGCTAATGTTGGTTTTAATAGTTTAGCATTTTTTTCTGCTTGTTCATCATGTATTAAAACCGAACGTCTCTGTCTACCTGTCCAAAAACCTGAAATTATAAAAAATGTTAATGCTAAAAAACCAACTATAGCAATGCTAACTTGCAAACCCATTTTAAGTATCCCTACACCCTAAATATCGAATATAAACTACTCAATAGCCTAAGAAATTATATTTGTTATCCAAAATTTCCACACTACAAATATAAGCCATACGAATAATCATATAGACCTATATATAAGTGCCATTTTACACCATTATTTTAAGTAAATATAAAATATTATACATTGGTGTAAAAATATAGTAGTATAACTTCACATATTATTTTCTAAAGAGGAATATTTTGTATATTTTATGACAGAATCATTTGTAATACCCAAAAATAAAAAAATTGGTTTTTTTTATTTTTTTAAGGGATTAAAAATATGTTTGCAACCTGGATTAAAACGATATGTTTTAATTCCAATAATTATCAATTTTATTATACTTATTGCTCTTTTATTAGGTGCATATAATTTTGTAGATTCAACTGTAGAATCTTGGGTAAAAAACGTATCTTGGTTATCTTATATTAGTTGGCTTATTCAAATTATTGTATTTATAATAACTGGTGTAATAATGCTATATATTTATTCATTTTTTGCATTAACCATTGGCTCACCTTTTTACACTATTTTATCAGAAAAAGTTGAACAACATTTAAATACAAGAATAATACCAGAAACACCTTTTTCACAAACATTAAAAGAAATACCAGCAACTATAAAATTAGAATTTGTAAAATTTGTTTATAGAATTCCTCTTCTAATTCTTAGTGTAATAGTTTTTTTTATTCCTTTTATTGGCCAAATTCTTTGCCTATTAATTGGTTCTTGGTGTTACGGCATGGATTGTACTAGTTATGTTTATGAAAATAACCATATACCTTTTAAAGACACTAGAAAATCACTATTAAAACATAAAATGTTATGCTTAACTTTTGGAATTACAGTTTGGTGTTTTATGTTAATACCTTTTTTGAATTTATTCATTATTCCTATATCAATATGTGGTGGAACTGCACTTTGGCATGATTGCTTACGTCATGATTTTCCACAATTGCCCAAAAACAATTTATAAATCAAACACCTAAGTATATAGGATAACTCCTATATACTTGATCTTACTATCTCTATAAATCCTAAAGGTAATTTATAATTTGAACTATCAATTTCATAAACATCAGGCCTAAAATAAACTTTATTGTTTCCACCTATATAAGCTGTCCAATAAGCAATATAAATAGGAACTTTATTCTTTAAGGGTACCCATTTTGTATCTCCTTTTTCAATAATATGGTTTATTTTTTTATCATTGTATAATGTACCTTTTAATAAATATACAGCTAATTCATGAGACTTTTCTACCCTTACACACCCTGAACTTAACAATCTAGATTGTTTTTTAAAAGCACTTGGAGTACTCGTTGAATGCAAATAAACATCATCTTTATTTGGAAAATTAAATTTATACAAACCTAAGGCATTTTCAACTCCTGGTTGTTGTACTAAACGGTATTTTTTAAAACTTTTCTCTGTTAAATCCTTATTTGATAATAATAAAGGGTCTACAACCTCTCCATGGTAATCTATTATATCTATCCCTTTATTAACCAAATATAACCTATCATGCCTTAAAGCCTTCAAATAATCTTTAACAATTGTTGGCGGAACTGTCCAAGTTGGGTTTAAAACCACATTATTTATAAAACTAAAAATTCTTGGTGTTGGTCTATCTTTTCTACCTACAACAATAGTACTATCAAAAATAGATTTTCCTTGTTCATACACTCGCATCTTTAAGTCAGGAATATTAACTAAAATATATTTTTCTTCACCTAACATTGATACATCATTTAAACGCAAAATAGATCTTGCAAGTCTTACTGCTTTTTCTTCATTACTCATAAATAAAAAATTATAAGTTAAAAGACCTACAATTCCATCATCAGCTATTAAATTTTCTTTTTGAAATTTTTTTATAGCGTTTTCTAAATTTAAGGTATATACCCCATCTATTGGTTCATCAGAACCTAAAACCCCTTTTTGAAATAAAGTCTTTTTTAATAACAAAACTTTATCGCCATAAGATTTTTTATTAATTACTTCATAAGGGTATTTATACAAAAAATTACTATCTTGACGCAATAACTCTAAAATTTTTTTTCTATATTCCAAATATATAGCAGTTTTTGGACGCAATAATATAAGTTGTTTACGCAACTCTTTGCTTTCTATTAAATGTTTATACCAACTCATTTCATCAGGGGTTATTCTAACAATAGTAGGAATAAACTCTAAATTTTGTCTTTGAGTCCATGTATAAGAAAAATAATCATCCCTAAACTTTTTGATTATAAAAAAAGATTTTGCCAGTTCAGATGCATACTTTTCTTCATTTGAAGATTGAGATTTTACTAATTTTATATACTGTTTTATAAATTTTTTATCAATATTTGCAACAGCTAACTCGAGCAATTGACATTTTATTTCTTCTCTTTCGAAAGATCCCGGCAATTCTATTGCTTTTACAGATGTTGTTAACATTAAAAAAGATATAATAATACCTATAAGTATTTTATTACTAATTGTTTTCATTATCCGTACTAAATTCAAAAAAATGTATAAACGATGTTTATAGTTTAACATACTATTAAAAAAGTAGTGAATATCATCTAAGGAAAGATTATACTATGATACATAGTACACAACATTCAATATATTTCCCGTCTTTAGACTTTCTCACAATATTCTTTTGAATAATTCCCCTCTTTCTTAAA